>NZ_JBFTQI010000092.1:0-11253 GCF_056398925.1 Pedobacter sp. 01T416_2 | reverse complement strand
GATATTACCCTTTACGAAATCAATGATGGGGAGACCAGAGAAATTACAAAAACCAGTTTGGCCAAAGATGGCTCTTTTGGTTTCATGTTCAATCCTGCTAAAGAAGGTTTTTATGCAATTGGCTGGGGGGAATTTATCAGGGGAAAGTTTCCGGTTTATTTAAAAAAGGGAGATAAGACAGAAGTTGCCATCAATAATAGAACTATTGATTTTATTGRTAAGCAAAGCCCTGAGAATACCGTTTTATACAAATGGGCCAAGATGACGGATTCTATCAGGTATAATTCCTTCCATTCGATGCAGATGTATGATGAATTCTTTCCTGCCTTGACAAAACTGGTTGCCCAAGCGGAAATATTTAAAAAAACGATCCATACGCCCAATACAGTATTCAACGCTTCGATGAAACAGATTATTGGATACGGTTTAGATTTATATGCTTTAAATTTTCTGGCTATCCCTAGAGGGGGCACATTCATTAAAAAAGAACAGTTGCCGCCTTATTACAATAGGATAATAGAACCCAAAAAGTTTAAAACTGATGCTGTATTGGGAATGCTTAATGGTCAGCGTTATATCGATATGTATGTCAACTTTGCGATGTCAGGTAATAAGGAAACTTATGCCAATTCTGCCATATTAAGCCGCGGAACAATAGATCAAAGAATGATGACCCTTGATAACGACGCGATCAAAGGCGCTTATATGCTAAGTAAGGGTAAAATGCCTGCCAACTATAGCGCTTACCAGGAGTTTATGGATAAGTATGGAAAGTACTTTCAAACGACTTACCAGAAATCAGTTGTAGAAGAACTGGGGACAAAACTTTACAACAGTGTAATCGGACCTAAACCCGGTATCAATTTCACTTACCCTGATCAAAAGGGGAAAATGATTTCGCTAAATGATTTTAAAGGGAAGGTAGTGATAGTTGATGTATGGGCCACCTGGTGTGCACCCTGCAAACAGCAGATTCCTTACCTAAAAAAGATGGAGGAGGCGTATAAAGGCAAAGATGTAGCCTTTATATCGGTTTCAGTTGATTATCCGAAAGATAAACAAAAATGGCTGACCGCGCTGAAAGAGCTGGATTTGAATGGCCTACAATTGTTTGCCGGTGGCTGGACTAAAATAACCAAAGACTATGCTATTTCAGTTATCCCAAGGTTTATGGTATTTGATAAAAAAGGAAATGTAGTATCAACAGATTCGCCTCGTCCTTCTGATCCAAAATTGAAAGAATTGATTGAAAAAGAACTGGCAAAAACGGATTGACAATCTTCCAAGATAAAACAATAATGTTTACGGTTTGATGTGGTTATTTTTCTTCTATCTAACCATTAAAGCACAAATATATTCTAATGAAACCATCATGAGCAAACGCTCACAAACAGCAATGAATACGCTCATGATAGCTTCATAACCTTTAAAAGACAAATTATATTCCAATGAAAAAGATTTTATTAAGCGGTTTCCTCTTATTCAGTACCCTGAACGTTTTTTCGCAAGGAATTGAGTTTGAACACACATCCTGGAAAGAGGCAGTAAAAAAGGCAAAAGAACTAAACAGGCCTATTTTTGTGGATGTGTACACCAGTTGGTGCGGTCCATGTAGAGTGATGGCTGCACAGGTATTCACAAGATCCGAAATAGGGGCGAAGTACAACAAAGGTTTCGTAAATGTAAAAATCGATGCAGAAAAAGGCGAAGGCATTGCCCTGGCAAAGAAATACGAAGTACATTCTTACCCCACTTATTTGTTCATTAATCCAAATGATGAAACCTTAGTAGATCGATCTAAAAGTTCGATGCCCGCTGCAGACTTTAAAGACTTGGCCGATAAAATGCTTGCGAAGTATGCAGGAAAAAAAGAAATAAGTTTAGACGAATTGGAAGCTAAATATAAAGCCGGTAATTATGACGAACTTTTTGCTCAAACTTATATTAAGCGCTTAAAAGCTTCAGGAAAATGGACTGGTGCAGCAATAAGCCGATATATTGAAAAATTTGTAACCACAACACCCTCTACAGCTCAACTATTTTTCATGGGATCTAATTTCACCAATGGCGCTGATTCAGTTCTGTATCATTATATGATCAACAATTATAAGCGCATTGATGCTGTTTTATGTAAAAATGATGGTATTGCAGCAGCTTCTTTTTATCGGGTAATTCGTGAAGAAACGAAAAGCAGGGCCGAAGATATTATTGGGAGCAAACAATCGGTTTCTGCAAAAGAAGCCGGATTGAACAAGCTTTTCGAAAATCTTAAAACTGTTGAAATCGGTGATAGGGGCAACAAAAAAGTCCTGGAATATAAAATCAGATTATACAGTTTAAATGCTGATACCGTTCAGCTTTTAAAGGCTTCACGGACCTATATCACACAATTTTTATTGCCCGCAAATAAAACTTCTTCCATAGGAAGTGAAACCATAATAAATGACAAAAATGCGCCTGAACCTGTAGTTCCTATTGATTCAATCAGAATTTCTGACTATTGCTCAAATTATGCGGTTACTTTATCCAAGCTCTCTAAGGATGTTATAGATAAAGAGTTAGCCACAAGCTTACTTAAAAAAGCAATGATATTGAGCAGTAATTCGGTAGCGGTTAAAAGCAAAATGAATTTAGCGGCTTATTATTTTGGTGAAAAAGAGGCCGCCATTGAGCAGCAATCGAAACTGATAGCGGAAATGAAAAGCAGTAATGATGAATACTTGAAAGCTGCAGAAATTATGATGCAGAAAATGAAAAATAACGAGCCTAAAATTTCTGGTTTCTCCTCCCGTCCGAAGCCAAAAAAACATTAATCCAGTTATAATATGAAACAGCTATTTACAATTGTAGTATTGATGGTATTAAACACCTTTACCTTTGCTCAAACGACTGAAATAACAGGTGTGCTTAAACCTAATCTCAACAAGGTTGTGTATCTCTTCCAAATAGAAGACGGAGAAACCAAACTTGTTAAATCGGTTAAATTAGCAGAAGATGGGGCTTTTATCTTTTCCTTCGACCCTTCCTATGATGGTTTTTATATGGTCGGTGGATTTACTGCTCTGGCCGGACAATTTCCTTTGTACCTGAAAAAAGGAGATAAAGCGCAGGTATCGATCAATAATCGAAAAATAGAATTTATTGGTCAACAAACCGATGAAAACACTGTCTTAGCGGGATGGAATTCAATTGCGGATGAACTTAAAAGCAAGCCACTTTTTTTTAATCTTATTAAAGGCAAAGCAGCCGAATTTCAAACCAATATCCGCACGAGGAATACCAGATTTAACCTGTTGATGAAGCAGGTTGTTGATTATGAACTGGATTTCTACAGACTCAATCAGATCAAAAAAAATATAGAGCCTGCAGCTGAAAGCCAGTCGGAATATAGTAAAGTCCTTCTTGTTAAAGATAAATTTAAAAACGATGATGTGTTTTTCTATCCTAACGGTAAAGCATTGATCAGCTTATATGCCGATTACGCAGCGGGTGTAAATAAAACCGAAGATGGTACTGATTTTCTTTCTACCGACCGTCAAAAAGGGACTTATATTTTTAATCTGAAGAGTACTAAGGTTAAAACCTACGCGCAATTCGAGGAAATGGTAAATAAGTATGGGAAATACTTTCATTACCCAAGTTTAAAAACCAAAGTCGATGCCTTGGGAACTAAACTGTATAATGCTACGCCTGGTCGGAAAGCTGCCAATTTTAGCTTTCCTGATCAAGATGGAAAGATGGTTTCGCTGAGCGATTTTAAAGGAAAAGTAGTTTTAATTGATGTTTGGGCAACCTTTTGTGGACCTTGTTTAGCCCTGGTTCCAGCCCTGAATAAATTAGAAGCAGAACTTCATGATCAAAAAGATATTGTTTTTATCGGTGTTGCACAGGATGGCCCAAAAGGAAAAGCTACCTGGTTAAAGTTAATTAAGGAAAGAAAGATGGGGGGAATTCAATTATTTGTCGGCGGAGCGAATAATGTATTGGCTAAAGACTATAAAATTAAAGTAATGCCGCGTTACCTGATTTTTGATCGCCAGGGAAATGTAGTGACCACTGAAGCCCCGCTTCCAAATAATCCGGCATTGAAAAAATTGTTGCTCGCTGAAATAAGTAAATAAAATGAAGAAGTTAATTATATTTTTAATATGCCTGTATTCGATCAGGCCAGCCTTTGCGCAAAATAATAATTTCAATATCGGGCAATTGGAGGGCGAAGTTAAATCAGGCATCCAAAAGGCTTACGCTGCGTCCGTTCAGATTGCCAACGTCGATTCAGCTAACCGGAAAGTCGGCGGGTATTTTAGCGGCGTGGTAGTAGATGCCGACGGACATATCCTCACCGCTGCCCATGCTGTTACGCCAAATGCCTTGTATCTGGTTACTTTTCCAGATGGCCGTGCGTTTAAAGCGAAAGGTTTAGGGGTTATTCATTCCATCGATGCAGCTATGATCGTGATTACCGAAAAGGGTAAATGGCCCTTCGCTAAAATGGGTTGGTCATCGATACTGGAGCCCAATATGCCTTGTATCAGTATTGCCTATCCCGGCAGTTTAATAACGGTTACAAAACCAACCGTTAGACTTGGCCAGGTTGCAGAGCTGAAGCACGAAACAGGATTTATGCGATCTACCTGCTTAATGGAACCGGGCGATTCGGGAGGTCCTCTTTTTGACCTAAAAGGAAGGGTGATCGGCATCCACAGTCGGATAAGTCTAAATATAGATGTAAATTTAGAAGTTCCGGTAGATCATTTCAGGAAATACTGGACCGCCTTAAAAACACCAGCGGTTCATACTGCGTTTATACCGGAAGATAAATTTAAGGTTGATAAAAAAGTAGATCAGGTGGAGCCAATTCCAGAAATGGAACAGCTTATTTCGAGCATTGAGCCGTCGCTTTCAGCTTTAAAAAACGTATTTACCGTTAAAGATTCATCGTTTAATATTAGCATTCTGGGCACCCTGGTAAATTTAAAAGGGATTGTAGCTGAGTCAGATCTAAAAGGAAAAAGCTTTTTTATTAGCAAATGCTCCATGGTAGGGCCAAACCCGAAGGTTGAAATGGCCGATGGCAATATGGTAGCAGCTCAGGTATTGAGCCGCGATGACGCAAATGACTTGGTGCTTCTTCAAATCCCTCAAGAAATTGCCGGTGGGGTAAGTTTAATCAATTTACAAATTGATTATGCATTTGATAAACTCGGTAGTATTTTAATTTCACCAAAACCGCATGTCGCAGGTGAGATAAGTGTGCTTGGGAATGTTAAGGTGCGGGTGCCAAAATCGGCGGCTTCTTATTTAGGTGTTGGGGTTAACTACAGGACTGACGACCGTGTCATTGTTGTAACCGGTTTATATCCTTTAGCGAACGAAAAGAAAAATATAAAAGCGAATGATATTGCTGCTATGGATGTGTTGAAGAAGATCAATAACCGTCCAGTATTGACAATTGATGATATTCCAGATGAATTGTCGAAATACAAAACAAATGATACAGTTACCCTTCAATATGCTAAAAAGTCAGCTGTTTTATATACTCAGAGTTTTATGCTTAGCCCCCGTAATGTAAAAACGAGTGCTCAGGAAGACAAATTTACAGATGGTAAAAGTGAGCGGCGAGATAACTTTAAGGAAGTATTGGTACATGATGGAAAGCTAAAGCCATCTGAGTGCGGAGGCCCCTTATTTGATGCAAAGGGCAACTTCTATGGCATTAACATCGCCAGGTTAAGCCGTACAAGCAGTTTAACAATTCCAGCGCCTGTTATTGTAGAATTTGTGAAAGGAATAACGCTATTTAAGAGTAAAGAGAAATAATGTGAAATGCTTACAGGTAAAACAACTAACAAACTCATGATAAGCACGCCAAAAAAAAGAAAAACCAATAAAAAAGTAGTAGTAGAAGACACAGTGCCCACGAACGGTCTGTGTGGAACGCGGGTCACCAGGGATACACCGCTTATTGAGCTGATGAGTTTGGTTGAGGGCCAGTTAATAGAGGATGAAAAGGGGCAGGTTGGCACACTATTGAATATTGAGATAAAAAGCTACAGGGTAGAAACCCATATTTATTTAAAGCTTTCCTTATATCCGAAAATGATCCTGATTATTAAGTGATAAAACGCGTATATTTAACATAACATTTCAATAAAAATACATAATTGAAGGATAAAGACTCCTGTAATTATCTTTAATGAAGTGCTTGGCTGATTTCAGGACGAGCACAAAGCCCAAGATTGGTGGCAATTTCGATGCTGTTTAGATCTTCACTTCTAAAAAATTAAATTTATGGATTCATCTAATCCTCAATTTGACCCTATCCAGTACAAAAGAACGACTTGCCACCAATGGCAGGAAACAGCAGAGGCCTGGTACCGCTGGAGTCCTACGTTAAACAAATGGCTTGGTAAAACAACCGAGAGAATGTTAGAAATGGCGGACATCACCAGTGGTCAATATGTGCTTGATATTGCTGCCGGTGCAGGGGAACAATCCATTACCACAGCAAAAAAAGTTGGTGTTACAGGGTATGTTTTAGCTACTGATATTTCTTCCAATATTCTGAGTTTTGCGAAACAAATGGCTCAGCAGGCCGGAATAAATAACATAGAAACAAAAGTAATGGATGGTGAAAACCTCACCCTTGAAGATGAAACATTTGATGCGGTGATTTCAAGAGTCGGACTTATTTATTTTCCAGATCAGCAAAAAGCGCTGAACGAAATGTTGCGGGTGCTGAAACCTGGTGGAAAAATGGCTGCTATTGTTTACTCAACTCCTGAGCGAAATAAATTCTTCTCGCTTCCTGTATCTATCATCCGTAACCGTGCCAAGCTGCCACCTCCATTACCTGGTCAGCCAGGGCCCTTTAGTTTAGGCGCTGATGGTGTTATTGAAAAAGCATTTTTACAGGCAGGTTTCAAAAATGTAATAACTGAACTTGTTGATGCTCCTTTGCTTTTTCAAACGGCAAAAGAGTGCTTGCAGTTTGAAAAAGAATCATTTGGCGCTTTGCATCAGATGATGAATGGTTTATCAGATCCCGCGAAAGCGGCTGTTTGGGAAGAAATCGAAGATGCACTTCGGGAGTTTGAAACAGAAAATGGCTTTATAGGTCCTTGCGAAATGCTTGTAGCTGTTGGAGAAAAACCTGCTACAAGATAGCGATATCCATTACCATTACTTTTTTTACCGCACATATAGGTCTGCTCGCTTTAAAATTTTGCATCTTAATAAGGATTATGCGATTGACAAAGCGGGGCGTTCACGTGGGCTGATCGCTATTTGTAATTTTTCCTGAAAGGGGTCATCTTCCCTGATGTCATATCCCGCTTGCCTCATTGTAGCAATGTGGGTTTGCTCGGTACATCCCTTCGGTACTATAGATCAATGCCGCCTGCAGGTTGTATATTCGGATGTTATTGATGGTAGCCATCAATTCCTTTCCGCGATAAAAACTAATTGGACAACTAGAGGACGGAGTTAGTGGTTAAGATAAAATTATATATTTTCCCTCACTCAATAAAAGTGGTTTAGCATTTCTTTCCTTTGCGAAGCGCAAAAAATTTTTTTCAGGATCAGGTGTTTCAAAATAATTTTCTGAAGGACGACCGTAATGTATCGGGCAAACCGATTTTGCATTTAAAAGCTTTGAAGCTACAACAGCCTGCTCGGGGTTCATCACCGCAGGTATCCCGGTATCTTCCACTTTTCCCTGGGTTAAACGAGCCGCATTTATAGGCATAAAAGCAATATCAAAAGGTCCGTATGCAATTGCAATATCCCGCCAGTAGCCATGCCATAATGTATCCCCGCAATGAATTATTTTTTTTCCACCTCCCTGCACTATCCAGGATACCTGAGGATGACCAAAACCATCTACCGCAGGTACAGGTATGGCCACCAAATCTCCCGTCCATCTCGAAACATCTATTGGCTGATATAATTTTACAGGTTGGATTCGCAAATCTCTTGTGTCCAGCCAGGGTAATACATCCTCATAACAATATAAACGGCTCCTTTTATCAAAAACTGTTTTAAGTGCAGTAGGGTCATAATGGTCAGGATGGTGATGTGTGATAAGGGCATGCTTGTATTCAGTTTCGGCAGTTAATTTCATGTCCTTTTGCTCCTCATAAGAAGTAGCATCAATATATAAAGTAGTTTCACCGAGCTCAATCTTAATGCCTGCCCAGGCAAGCCGTTGTATTTTCATAACATCATGGTTTTGCAGTGATTTATTTTCTCTATCATTCTGCTGTGATTTTAATATGACAGGCAAAGCAGTTAATGAAATAGCTGATGCCGTATATTTTAATAATTCCCTTCGTTTCATTTTATATTTTATTTATCATCTTCAAAAAGATGTTACAATGGGGTTATTGAGGCACCCATGCTTGACAGGTGCAATAAAGCAGAACGGCGAACTTCATCTGCCGAAAGTGTTCCAAGTATTTCATTGGCTATATCGCAGGCGCCTGTCGCATTAGGGTCAAGTGAAACATCAAGGTCAGCCATAATAGCTTCCCGGGCAGTGGTGGCAACACAGCCGTGCGTATAAAAACCAACAATCAATACCTCAGTCGTACCAATTCTTTTCAGCCACGCTCCAATATCGGTTCCTGTGAAGGCACCATAAACATTTTTTTTAAATTCTGTCTCAATGCCGAATCCTTCCTTGGGGCCAAATCCCGAAACATATTCGCTCCCCCATGTACCATGCATAAAGGCAGGTGATTCTGTAGGTTTGTTAAAATGCCTTACCCAGGCAATAGGACGGTTTTCCAGCCTAGCCTCTTCAACTCTTTTACTGATTACATCGATGGCGGTCAAATGGTTTGGTACAGGTCTTTTACCATCTTGAGAAAATTCGTTTTGGGCATCAATTACAATAAGTGCTTGCATAAACTTAATTTTATAAGCATAAATGTAGATTCATTCGCAGGCTTTAGCAATCCGAATCTTGCGGAGTTCATCCAGTCGCTGCTAAGGTTGAGTTTTGCTCATTTCCCATCCGATCATGATTTGTTTACGGACTTTGCCATAGTGATAATTCCCCATCGTGCCATTTTTAGAAATAATGCGGTGGCAGGGAATCAGATAAAGAATAGAATTTTTCCCAATAGCTGAAGCCACCGACCGGGTGGCGTTTGGTTGCTCTATTATTTGAGCAATTTGTTGAAATGAGCTTACAGCGCCAAACGGTATCTTAAGTAATGCTTCCCAAACTTTTATCTGAAAATCAGTTCCCTGTGTCAGTAAATTAAGTTTTTCTGGATTTGTCTTGTCTGGTTGAAATATTTTCCTGATGTATTCCTGGGTGTAATCTGGCCTGTGTATCAAAGAAGCAAACTGCCATTGCTGTGAAAATAATTCAAATTCATTTCTGCTTTTTTCTTCATCAATAAATTTTAATGTACAGATTCCTTTTTCTGAAACCGCAATAAAGCATAGACCGAATGGTGAGGCATGATAGCCATAGAAAATCTCCAGTCCTTTGCCAGATGTTTTGTATTGTTGAGGGCTAACACCTTCTATGCTTATAAATAAATCATGTACCCTTGATTGGCTTGATAAACCGGCAAGGTCGGCTGCATCAATCATGTTTTCGGTTTCACTTATCTTATTGCGGAGATAGTCTAAAGTAAGATGCTGTATGAATTTCTTTGGGCTAATGCCTACCCAATCCGTAAAAATTCGTTGAAAGTGAAAGGGGCTCATATTCACTTTCTCTGCAATTTCTTCCAGGCTAGGCTGCTCTCTAAAATTTTCAGTTAAATAACCAATAGCTTTTTCAATTCTATAATAATTTATTTCTTGATTGGTCATTATTCAAAATTAAGCATATCCTGGTAATAGACCAATCTGAATCTTGCTGAATATTAAACTGAAATAATATGAAGGCCAAGGACAGAGAGGCCCGGATATCTTTTTTCCGATCAAGATAGCTTCGATCTCAATAACCAGAGTGAGTACATCTGCAAGTTTCCTGAACGACTGCTGTTTCCATAGTTTATGACTGTATACCTTATTATTAAGTTAAAAAGGCAATGCGGATATTGATACGGTTTGGTGGCATTTCGGTATTTATCACCTAAACCTGGATGACGTTTTAAAGTTGCCGACCACCAGTATTGAAGGCTTGTTGATAATGTTTGGATATATGTATGTACATAATTATTATATTTGGGTTATTACGATATAAAGTCCTGTAATCTAAACTGAGCTATGCTGCATTCTGCAATTTTCCAAAAAAGGATTTAAAATAGAAAGGAGAAGATATATGGTAATGCTCAAATGTTTTTAACAAATCTCATTGTTTTTTACAGATAACCAGTTCGAAGGACCTAATAAATATAAATATTATAAATGATTCAACTTTTACAAAACAATAATATTATTAAAATGCACAAAATCAAGTTTACACCTGCAACTTTTTTCAGGATAATTTTAGATAAAATCCAATCTGGGACTAAGTTATTTGTCCTCATAATCTTTTTAGGTTTTATCTCCATATCTCACGTACAAAGCCAGAATATACAGCAGAATGGCGGGGTAAATGAAAATGATCAAAGTGCAATGAGCATCAAGCTTCCCGATAGCAAACTATATAGAAAAGAACAGGAACGGATATACAGATTAATTGAAGGACAGGCCCATCATTTACGGGGATTGCTTTATCCATGGAAAAATGATCCATCCATGTTACTGATTACAAAAAGTGGATCAGGAGAACATCACATCAGGCCTAATACTACTTTTGCTGCCGACCTGGCATTTCTTTACAGGTTTGGTGATTTTGATGCAAAAGTGGTGGGGACTTCCCGGGAGCTGCTACTGTCCAAAGAACTGATCCCTCTGCTCCGCTACCTAGCGCGGACACATCTTACTGGTGATCTTAAAACAGATGACGGGAAATCATGGGGCGATGCATGGCAATCGGCACATTGGGCAGCTACATTGGGCAATGCGGCATGGTGGAGCTGGAGTGGGCTCCCTGTGGATATAAAGAAAGGAGTCTGCCGCGTCGTGGCACATGAAGCGGATAGAATAGAGAAAACAGTCCCGCCGCACCAGATCAAATTAGATAGCAAATCCGAAGAAAATGCATGGAATAGCCAGGTGCTTTCAGCAGCAATTTTATTGATGCCCGATGATCCGCGCCGCCTGCAATGGGAATCGGCTGTGAAAAAGTGGAGCCTTTCATCATATTTGCGGCAATCTGATGCTGCTTCGGCAAATCTTGTCGAC
>NZ_JBFTQI010000091.1:0-11324 GCF_056398925.1 Pedobacter sp. 01T416_2 | reverse complement strand
GTCTGTAAAAATAGTTGGCTTTAAATCTGTTGCAATTGCTTTTTCCGCTGTCTCGTTCATCTCCATTTATTTTAAGAATTGCTGGCTACATAGCCTAACATATAACTGTCTTTGGTTTTAAAGTAATTAACGGTCAGCTCTCGCGTACCTGTTGGCAGTTCTACCAATGCGTTTAGTGAGCCTTCGTTTTTTAGCTTAAAAGGTTTAATATGGATATGCTGTTTAAATTCTAAACCCTTTTTGCCATGCCACTTATAAATAGCTTCTTTAGCGCACCACGCAACATATAAGCCATCCGTATTATCGCCAATCTGTTTCTGGGCAAGTTCTACATCGCTTAAAAACTTGTGTTTAATGCTTTTTATCTTGTGCTTAATCAGTTCAATATCAACACCTACAGCATGATCTTTGCTAATCATTACGGCAGCATAATCATAAGAATGGCTTAACGAAATATGATAGTCGAAATTAACCAGATAGGGCTTGCCATGTTCATCAAACTGACAGTCGATATACTCGGTTGTATTAAGCATTGTTCTCAATAGTAATCTTGTGCTTAACCAGTGCAGTAACCGCTTGCCGTTATTTAATGACGAAATAATGTCATGTTCATGCTGCTTAAGCTGCAGTCCAGCCAACAATTCTTCCTCCGTTTCTTCAATTTTCCAAATTGCTAAAACAGAATGCTGATCAATATTTTTATTGTAAATTATTGGCATTGATTAAATTGGAGATTACATGCAAAATTATCTTAAATAAATGATAATTTAGGCCAAAAATACGTATAAAAATGATATTATCTGATAGCAGGATATTAGAAGAAATTGAGAAGGGAACAATCATCATTGAGCCTTTTAAACGCGAATGTTTAGGAACCAACTCGTATGATGTGCACTTAGGGAAATACCTGGCTACTTATAAAAGCCGTGTGCTCGATGCGAAAGCGCACAATGAAATCGAACATTTCGAAATCCCTAAAGATGGTTATGTCCTTCATCCAGGTACGCTATATCTTGGTGTTACTTTAGAATATACCGAAACACACGGGCATGTGCCTTTTTTAGAAGGTAAAAGCAGTACCGGCCGCTTAGGTATCGATATCCATGCAACAGCAGGTAAAGGTGATGTTGGTTTTTGTAATACCTGGACATTAGAAATATCAGTAGCACAACCTGTGAAAATTTATGCCGGAATGCCTATTGGCCAATTGATTTATTTTGTTGTTGAAGGTAAAATAGAAACGATGTACAATTCAAAAGGTAATGCTAAATACAACAACAAAACCACCAGACCAGTAGAAAGTATGATGTGGAAGAATAAGTTTTAGAGATTGCTTAACTGCCGACAGCCAATTCAATTGAAAACTGGTATCTTTTTCTTTTTTGGAAATGAAAGGGAGCGTGCTATGGCCGCTTTAGTCCCGCCATTCGCTGTGGTCCCGATAGAAGGAATCGGGAGCCGCCGCTGCTGTCGGGTTTATGATTGGCAGTCTGTTCTCCGGGGACCAAACATTGTTCCTAAACCCGATTGTCGTGAATGCCGATTTTCATCGGCAGAAACAAAAGCGGGGCTGGTGAGGCCAAGTGATCAGAACTCCTCATTTCCGAATCAATAGCCTAAAGAATATTTTTTGTTTTTGGAAATGAAAGGCAGTGTAACGTGGCCGCTTTAGCCCCGCCATTTGCTGTGGTCCCGATAGAAGAATTGGGAGCCGCCGCTGCTGTCGGGTTTATGATTGGCAGTCTGTTCTCCGTGGTCCAAACATTGTTCCTAAACCCGATTGTCGTGAATGCCGATTTTTTCATCGGCAGAAACAAAAGCGGGGCTGGTGAGGCCAAGTGATCAGAACCCCTCATTTCCAAATCAATAGCTAAAGGAATATTTCCGTTCTTGGAAATGAAAGCCTTGTGCTATGGTTGCTGTTGGGTTTATGAACAACGGACCGATAGAGTTAAGCACACTGAATCCTTCATTTTCAACGCCATATTGATAAATTAATGTGTTTCTGTAGTTATGAACTAAAAATTTAGATTGAAACTAAATTTCATAGTATCTTCATAAAAATATGCCTTAGGTTTTGTACCTTGACACGTATTTATTTGTTACCTGACCACATGAAACTCAAAATTACTCTCGCAATCAGTTTTCTATCTCTACTTATTGTTTTTGCCGCATTTAAAATGGATGATGATCCATTTAGTCAGCTCTTGCAAAAACTCGAAGATTACACCAGTAAAAATCCACAAGAAAAAGTTCACCTTCACTTAGATAAGCCTTATTATGCCATTGGCGATGATATTTGGTTCAAAGCCTATGTTGTAAATACCAAGACTTCGGCCCCTTCGGGCATTAGTAAGATCCTGTATGTAGAGCTGATAAATGAAAAAGATTCGCTAAAAAAACTAGTTAAGTTACCTATTATGGGAGGAATTACCTGGGGCGATTTTAAGTTAACAGATTCACTTGGCGAGGGCAATTATAGAATTAGGGCCTATACCAATTACATGCGGAATTTTGGTACCGAATTCTTTTACGATAAGACAATTAAGATCGGAAATAGCTGGGCTAACAAAGTTTTTACAAAAACTTCTTACAGTTTTATCAAAGAGAACAATGCAGATAAAGTAACGGCAACAGTTCATTTTGAAGATAAAAATGGCGTGGCTTACAGTGAAAATGAAGTAAGTTATGAAGTTCAGTTAGATTACCGTACCGTTACAAAGGGTAAAGTTAAAACAAGTTTAACGGGTGATGCGGTAATTAGCTTCACAAACAATCAATCTTTCCAAAATAAATCAGGGAAAATTATTGCGACCATCGCGCTGGATAATAAACAAAAAGTAATCAAATCTATTCCGATCACTTCCACCTCTAACAATGTTGATGTACAGTTTATGCCAGAGGGGGGAACACTTGTTGAAGAATTGCCCCAAAAAGTTGCTATTAAAGCTGTTAATGCCGATGGTCGCGGTGAAGATGTAGAAGGGAGTATAGTAGACGAAGGGGGAAATGAAGTAACCAGTTTTGCCACCAATTATTTAGGTATGGGTAATTTTGTGTTTAATAATCAGGCAGGTAAGTCATATTCGGCAAAGATTAAATTTAAGGATGGATCAGAAAAAACGTTTAAATTACCTGTGGCCGTTAAAAGTGGTTATGCACTTTCTGTAAATGCTTTAGATACAGGTAAAGTGGTGGTTAAAATTATGGGCAGTGCCGATCTTGTGAATGGCGATGAACTAAAAGTTGTGGCGCAGCATGGTGGCAATGTATATTATGGCTCGAAAGCTAAAATGGATAAACAGGTACTAGTGGCCAATATTCCAAAAAAGAACCTGCCAACTGGTATTGTGCAGTTTACTTTATTTTCAAGCAGCAATCAACCTTTGGCAGAGCGGTTGGTTTTTATTAATAACAAGGCCGAATTAATTGACTTATCGATTAATGCATCAGGAGTTTCTAGTTCAAAAAGAGGGAAAGCGGCCTTTACTTTCGATGCTAATAATGATAATAAACCCGTTTTAGGTAGTTTTTCGGTTGCTGTAACCAATACGGTAAAAGTAACGCCTGATGAAAATAACGAGTCTAATATCCTCACCTCGTTGTTACTTACCTCTGATTTGAGTGGCTACGTAGAGAAACCCAACCATTATTTTTTAAAGGATGATCTTCAAACACAAAAGGAACTCGATAACTTAATGCTTTCCCAGGGCTGGAGAAGATTTCTTTGGAAAAATATTATCAATGGTGTTGGTCCGAATATTACCTATAAACCCGAGCAGTCTATTACCATTAGCGGAACGGTAATGAAAGGCAATAAGCCTGTACCTGGTGGTAAGGTAATGCTAATGGCTACAAAAGGAACGATGTACATTTTGGATACGGTAACCAATGCCGAAGGAAAGTTTGTTTTCGATAATTTAAGTTTTGGCGATAGTACAAAATTTGTTGTTCAGGCCAGAACTAAAACAGAAAGGAAGTTTGTAGATATTAATCTTGATATCGTACCCGGGCAGATTGTAACCAAGAATAAAAATGGAGCCGATATCGATATCAATGTGAATAATACTTTGATGAAGTATATTAAAGAAAGCGATAACTATTTTAATGAGATGACACGTTTAGGCTTGCTGGAGCGGACCATTAAACTTGAAGAAGTAACCATTACTGAAAAGAAAAACCCAGCGAAGAATTCATCCAACCTAAATGGCGCAGGAAGGGCCGATTTCGTGATGACAGCCGATCAGCTCTCTACCTGTGTTACCCTTTCGCAATGTTTGCAAGGGCGGTTACCAGGTGTAATATTTAGAGGTAATGTGCCATATTTAATGCGCAGCCAAAATACTCCTATTCAACTCATTGTGGATGGAATGCCTATGGAAGCCGATTTTCTGGATAATGTTAACCCTAACGATGTAGAATCTATTGAGCTTTTAAAAAGTATCGGTAATACAGCCATTTATGGTTCGCAAGGTGGCGGAGGTGTAATTATCGTTACAACTAAACGTGGTGATGGAGGAAGAAGTACTACCCGTTATGCTCCAGGTATTGTAACCTTTAATCCAAAAGGATTTACGATTTCAAGAGAGTTTTATTCGCCAAAATATGATGCAACAAGCTCAAGCAGCAGGACCGATTTCAGAACAACTATTTATTGGAACCCACAGGTTGTTACAGATAAAGATGGAAAAGCACAATTCGAATTTTATAATGCAGACGAACCCGGAACCTACCGTGTAGTAATAGAAGGAATAGACGCTATAGGGCATTTGGCAAGAAAAGTTTACACTTATGACGTTAAATAGAGAAAAATAGATAAATTTGAATTAGTATGCATGCATAGTTTATGCTGCGGTATATTTATCTTGATCCTAGATTCTTAAATCTTGATACTATTTAAAATATGAATACAATAAAAGTAAGTGTTAAAGACCGCCTGGCAACCATTACGTTAGATAGAGGAAAATCGAATGCCTTAAATCGCGAGTTGATTACCGAGCTTGACGATATGCTTAAAAATATTACCGCCGATGATAACATTGGCGGTGTAGTTTTAACCGGTACAGCACCTTTCTTTTCTGCTGGATTGGATTTGGTAGAACTTTATAACTATAACGAAGAGGAGGCTAAAGTTTTCTGGCAGTTGTTTTTGGGTTTTACAGCCAATATGGTCTCATTTAAAAAACCGATGGTAGCGGCAATTAGTGGCCATAGCCCGGCCGGCGGATGCGTAATGGCATTGGCCYGCGATTATCGGGTAATGGCAGAAGGACAATATATTATTGGACTTAATGAGGTGCCGGTAGGTATTATTGTACCAAATAGTATTTTTCAATTGTATGCGTTTTGGTTAGGTAAGGCTGAAGCCAGTCGTAGTTTGCTTTCAGGTAAACTTTACAGCCCCGAAGAAGCTTTAAAAGTCGGTTTGGTTGATGAATTGGTGAAAAATGAAAGTTTGTTAACGGCTGCCGAGCGTAAGATTAAGAAATACATGGAGCTCGAAAGTAATACCTGGTCGCAAAGCAAGTTAAATATACGCGAGGAATTAATTGCTGCCGTAACTGCAGATCAGTCGGCTACTTTAGAAAAAATGTTAGCACAATGGTGGTCGCCGGCAACACGCCATATTTTAAAAACAATTTTAGCTAATCTGCAGAGAAAATAATCAGTTTGCAGTTGTCGGTTTTCAGTTAGCTAATTACAACAATTAACCGATTAACCAGTTTCAACAGTTAACCATTTTTAGCTTTAACCAATTAACCAATATACTATGTTCAGTTATAATGCACCAATGCTCAGAGAAGACGCTTTAAAAGGAAAAACCATTGTAATTACAGGTGGTGGAACGGGGTTAGGGAAAGCAATGGGCGTATATTTCTTGAAATTAGGAGCCAACCTCGTAATCACAAGCAGAAAACAGGATGTACTGCAAAAAACTGCCGATGAAATGGAAGAAAAAACAGGCGGCAAAGTATTGGCAGTTGCCTGTGATGTTAGAGAAGTAGCACAGGTAGAAAACGTATTGGCCAAAACTTTAGAAAGATTTGGTTCTGTTGATATATTATTGAATAATGCTGCGGGTAATTTCATCTCTCCAACCGAACGGTTATCAGCCAATGCATTTTCATCCATTATCGATATTGTTTTAAAAGGAACGGTTAACTGTACACTTACCTTTGGTAAACACTGGATTAAGGAAAAACAAGCGGCAACAGTTTTAAATATAATTACCACTTACGCTTTTACAGGCTCAGCCTATGTTGTGCCTTCTGCCTGTGCAAAAGGTGGTGTTTTAGCACTAACAAGATCTTTGGCCGTAGAGTGGGGTAAATATGGTATCCGTACCAATGCTATTGCTCCAGGTCCGTTCCCAACTAAAGGCGCATGGGAGCGTTTATTGCCCGGCGATTTAGCCAAAAAATTCGATTTCAAAAACCGTGTACCGTTGAAAAGAGTTGGCGATCATCAGGAACTCGCCAATTTAGCTGCATTTCTGGTGAGCGATTTCTCTGGATACATTAATGGCGAAGTAATTACCATTGATGGCGGAGAATGGCTGCAGGGAGCAGGCCAGATGAATGGTTTGGARGCAATCCCGAACGAAATGTGGGATATGCTCGAACAAATGACACGAAGCGCTAAAGGAAGCTAGTATTTGATGACAAGTCTTATTACTTGATACTCGCTACTTGTTACTAAAATATTATCTTTGCCGATATGAATATCTTACTTTTAGGTTCAGGCGGCAGAGAAAGCACATTCGCTTGGAAAATGAGCCAGTCTTCGCACTGCGATAAACTAATTATTGCTCCAGGTAACGGTGGTACAGGAGCTTATGGTACAAACATCAACATCAATGTAAACGATTTTGATGCCATTAAAAAAGTAGTGCTTACCGAAAACATTGAACTCGTTGTAGTAGGCCCTGAAGAACCTTTGGTAAATGGTATTCACGATTTTTTCCTTGCCGACAAAGCCATTGCGCACATTCCAGTTATCGGACCTAAAAAAGAAGGAGCTATTTTAGAAGGGAGTAAAGATTTTTCTAAACAGTTTATGGAACGCCATGGTATTCCTACTGCGGCCTCAAAATCTTTCACGCCCGAAACTTTAGAGGATGGCTTGGCTTATTTGCAAAACCATGCATTGCCAGTTGTTTTAAAGGCCGACGGTTTGGCGGCAGGTAAAGGTGTGTTAATCTGTACCGAAACCATCGAGGCTCAGGAAGAATTAAAACTAATGCTTGGCGGTAAATTTGGTGCAGCCGGTGCAACAGTAGTAATCGAAGAATTTTTAAGCGGGATAGAACTTTCGGTATTTATTTTAACCGATGGTGAAAATTATATCACACTGCCTTCAGCTAAAGATTATAAACGGATTGGTCAGGGCGATACCGGTTTAAATACTGGTGGTATGGGCTCAGTTTCGCCAGTTCCTTTTGCCACACCAGAATTTTTGGCTAAAGTAGAAGAACGGATTATTAAGCCAACAGTTGAGGGTTTAAAGAAAGATAATATCGATTATACAGGTTTCATCTTCTTCGGACTGATAAAAGTAGGAGAAGAGCCATTTGTAATCGAGTACAATGCACGTATGGGCGATCCTGAAACAGAGAGTGTGATCCCTAGAGTTGAAAACGACTTGGTAGAGTTGTTTTTAGCTACTGCCAACAAACAATTAAACCAGGTGAGTTTGGTTATTTCTGAGCAAACAGCTGCTACTGTAATGATTGTGGCAGGTGGTTACCCAGGCGATTACCTGAAGGGTAAAGCCATTACTGGAATTGAAAACCTACGTCATTCTAACGCATTCCATGCCGGAACATTGTTAGAAAATGATGTCGTGAAAACAAATGGAGGAAGGGTAATTGCGATTACCAGTTTGCAAAAAGATTTGTTTACTGCCTTACAATCTGCAACTGCTGATGCTGGCAGAATTTATTTCGACGGGAAATATTTCAGAGAAGATATTGGTTTTGACTTAATTTAAAAATAACATAAGTTGAAAAAAGTACTTAAGAAGATCTCCGAAATCGCAATTAAACAAGGAGAGTTTAGTTTTACACCTGAGCAAACCGAAGCAAAGTGGCTAGGCAATCAACCCGCCACCTCAGCCGAAATACAAGAAGCTGAGGTAAGATTGGGCGTAACGCTTCCAACGGATTATAAGGAATTTCTGTTGATTACCAATGGATTTACCACGCCAAATGAACACGTTGATCCGTCGTTTTCAAAAGCAAGTGATATCGCATTTCTAAAGGATGTTGATCCACAGCTAATCGAGATTTGGACAGAAAATGATGAGTTGCTAGAGGTAGCCATTAAACTGGCCAGAAGCATTATTATTGGTGGCTTAGGAGAAGAGCAATATTTTCTTCTAATCCCGCCGGTAATTGAAAATGCAGATTGGGAATACTGGAAATTTGCTTCATGGATTCCGGGAGAAGATCCTTACGAAGGGCTTGAAAATTATTTCATTAACGTATTGGATTTCTTAAAATCTGCATAATACGTTTTCGTATAAACAAAGAAAGCCCCAATTTTAATTGGGGCTTTCTTTGTTTTGAACGCTTTTTTATTTCGATTTACTTCCCAGTAATTCTTGAAGTTTGTCTTGTAAAGCTTGTTCTCTAAGTCCCTTTGCAATAATTTTACCTGTTGGATCAATTAAGAAATTAGCCGGAATGGATTGAATGCCATACATTTGAGCCACTTCATTGCTCCAGCCTTTTAAATCTGATACATGTGTCCAGGTTAACTTATCAGCCTCAATGGCTTTCTGCCATGCCGTTTTGGTAGTTCTGGTATTTCCTCCATCTAAAGAAACACCCAAAACAGTAAAGCCTTTATCTTTAAATTTGTTGTAAGCCACTACCACATTTGGGTTTTCCTGGCGGCATGGGCCACACCAAGATGCCCAAAAATCTACCAGTACATATTTACCTTTAAAATCGGATAATTTAACAGGTTTACCTGCGGTATCAACTTGCGTAAAGTCCATAGCCATGGCACCTACAGCGGTTTTTCTTCCAGCGTCAAATATTTGAGCAATTTTTTTACCTGTAGTAGTTGCCTTCAAGTCTGGCGACAACCCAACAAAAGCTTTTTCTGCTGCTGTTGCCTGATCAGGATCTGCTGCCAATTGGCTAATTGCGCTTAAGCTGATAAATGATTTTGGATTGCCGTTTGCATACTGTAATAATAATGGAGCCATTCCAGCAGCTTCTTTTTCATAACGGGCACCTAAAGCCCCCATAACAGCTTTATCTTGTTTCTGCTCGGGTGTATAGGCTGCATATTCTGCATTAATTGCAGCAAGTTTATCTGCTACAGGTTTAGTTAATGCTTTTAATTTCTTTGCATCGTCATTAACTGGTGAGCCAGTAATTGTTGCTTTTTTTAAAGAATCTGCTGCGGCTAGCTTTATATTTCCTGGCTCTACGTATAGCGATAAAGCATCTAATTTCTCTCCCTGTGCCGGACGGTTTACGTAAGGGTTTTTGTTTAAGAAAAGACTTCCCTGTGCAGGATTTAACAATGTTCCTTTAAATGCAAAAGTGCCATTTGTTACAGTTGCCGAATCAGTAATGTTTTTACCATCTCCCTGATAGATCAGGTAAACCTTATCTCCGGTTTTCAATCCTTTTATATCGCCACTAACTGTAAATGGCTTCTGTGCCAAGGCTGCAAGGGGCAATAGCGCCATCGCAGATAATAATAGTTTTTTCATCTGTATAATATTTTTTTCATTGGTGATAAAGCTATCATGATTTGTTGATTTTACTTTGTGATATTGAAAATCATGATGGTTTCATGAGGTTAGTTTAATTCTGTCCAAATATAGAAATCTGTACCGCTAAAACGTAAATAGCTGTGTAAAATTATGATGGACTGTTTCAGGGATAGCTTTTAGTTAAGTTTTTGGTAGGTTCTCCACCATAAATCGGGCATTTCGCCATTAACAGCAGTCTGGTAATCATCATATCTGCAAGGCACCAGATGGTAACGCTCGTTTTTAGATTGTCCCGAAGGGTAAGGGACCTGCATCCACCAGCGGTCTGATTTTTTGCTTTTCACAAACATCATTTCTCCCGAACCGTCTTTTAAACTGGTTCGATAGATCATAAATTGTGATTTCGGTGTTAGCGGAAAATCCTTTTTGCGGGCATAAAATCCATCAACAAAATACCATACCATTTGAGCAAGTAAGAAGGCAGTTTGTCCATTATTGTCATAGGCCGGATTAAACTCGTAAAAACCAATTGAGGTCAACTTATCATTCATGCCAGCATAACGGGCAATACGACAGGCTTCTTCACCATCAAAACCATTCGGCGTGGTATTCGCATTTGCTGCGGCATCTGCAGAACGGATAGCGCCCATGTCAAAGCTAATCATGTTTGCATTACGGATAATAGGCTCTGTTAGGGTAATGTCCTGAGCAAATTCACCCAAGCGGTGTACATCAAAATATAATTTATCCATCACGCTCAAACTTTCTTGGTTTACAAAATAAGTTTGATAACCCACATTGCTAAAATTGAAAAGGTAATTGGGCTGGTGCAGGAAAATTTTGTTCAGGTAACAGTCTGAGCGGGTAGCAATTCCCTCATTGTCGTCATCGCCAATGTCAAATTGGTTATCAATAACCACCAGATCTACTTTTTGCTCTAAATCTTCATAACCCAGGTATTGGCCATAAGTTAAGTCTTGTCCACCGCCAATAATGATTGGAATAATGTCTTTTTTAATCAGTTCCGAAACCACCATCTTGATGGCAATATAGGTATCGGCAATGGTTGCGCCGTGTTTAATATTGCCTAAATCGACAATCCTACTATTAAAAGCACCTTCGTTGAGTTTATAAAATTTCTCTCTAAAATAATCGGGTGCCAGGGCAGAGCCTTCATTGTTAACGGCGCCTCTTCCATCAAGTACCCCAAAAATTGCCAGATCGTAGGTGTGCTCCTCAAAATCGGGGAACAATTCGGTGTAAATCTGCGCTTTTAACCCCAGCTGACTTGTGAAAAATCCTTGCTTGGGTGTAAAACTATCAGGGTTTATAGGGGAAAAGAAATCCGTTAATGACATATATTTAAAACTCTCGGCTCAAATATCTATTTTTGAATGCGTATTTCCACATATAGCTCGAAAAAAATAAAATGATACTGGTAACCGGAGGAACTGGATTTTTAGGATCTGAATTAATTAAGCAGTTAACCGATAGAGGTTTAACTGTTCGGGCCTTGAGGCGGGAGAAATCTAAAATTCCTTCACAAATCCAGAATATCCCACTCATTGAATGGTTTGAGGCTGATACTAACG
>NZ_JBFTQI010000090.1:0-16160 GCF_056398925.1 Pedobacter sp. 01T416_2 | reverse complement strand
GTTCAAACCCGATTGGCGTGGATGCCGATTCTTTACCGATGAATCGGCACTAACTTAGCATCGGCAGAAACAAAAGCGGGGCTTTCGGAGCCGATAAACATTGGCATTGCTTTCCAAATAAAAGTTCGGAATGAAAATTTTAAACAGATTTGAACCATATAAGGAACATAAGGTCATATCAGCCTATAGCTATCGGATCAGGATTAACGCGATTGTATTAAATTGCTAACTGAAAACTGGAGATTAAAATTGTTTAAGCGCCCTGCAACCTGAGTTTTTTATGCTATCCCGAGTTAGCTAAACCCGATTATAGCGAGCATCCCGATCTTTTCATCGGGATAAAGCGGTAAGCGGGACTATCGGAACCGATAAGCATTGCCTTTGCTTTCCAAAACAAAAAAACAAATGTATTGGCCTCAATAACAGGAAAGATTCTGAAACAAGTTCAGAATGACGCGATTATGTTAAATTGCCAACTGAAAACTACTCTATCTTCTTACCTTTCATGGCAGTGGAAATCGCTGCGTCCATCACCCGTTCGGCAAAAGGGCGGGTAAATTCGTTCAGCTCGTCTGCTTTCTTCAAAATGGTATCTTTTTCTTGAGTAGCTAAAGCCGTTTTAAGTGCTTCGATGTGCACTTTAGTATCTGAAATTTCTTCTTCAGTTAAATGTTCGGCATGTTTTTCGATAAAACGTTCGGCGGTATAAAGCAATTGCTCACCCTCACTTCTCGCTTCAATGAGCATACGTTGCTCCACATCACTTTTGGCATGTTCTATACTGTCGAGGAGCATTTTCTCTACTGTATCGTCACTTAAGCCATAACTTGGCGTAATTTCTATCTCTTGTTTAACACCCGAGCGTAACTCTATCGCCTGAACGGTTAAAATTCCATCTGCATTCAGTAAAAAGTTGATGTCTACTTTTGGCAAACCCGCAGGCATTGCAGGAATTCCCTTTAAGTCGAATTCAGCCAGTTTTCTGTTTTCTTTCACTAAATCTCGCTCACCCTGATAAACAGAGATTTTCATATTTACCTGTCCATCTATCGAAGTGGTGTATTGACGGCCGGCTTTAGTAGGTACTTTACTGTTACGGGCAATAATTACATCCATTAGGCCACCCATGGTTTCGATACCCAAAGAAAGTGGCGTAACATCTAACAACAAGATATCAGAACGATTTCCTGCCAAAACATCGGCCTGAATGGCTGCACCAAGTGCTACTACTTCATCAGGATTGATATTATCCTGTGGTTTTTTACCAAAGAAATTTTCTACAGCCTGTTTTACAAAAGGTGTACGGGTAGAACCTCCTACTAAAATTACCTCATCTATATCGCTGGCTGATAGATCTGCATCCTTTAATGCATTTTTACAAGCAGTGATGGTTTCTTCAACCTTCGCCGAAATTAACTGCTCAAAAGTTTGTTTATCAAGTGTGCACAAGATTTCGCCAACTTGCTCGTTGTATAAGTTCTGGGTAGATAGTGCTTTTTTAGCAGCCTCAGCCTGTAGACGTAAGGTTTGCATCAAAATATTGTCATGAGCAACTACGGCTACATCTAGGTTGTTTTTCTCCAACCAGTAGTGTAAAATGGCCCTATCGAAATCATCACCACCCAAATAAGTATTGCCGTTTGTGGCCAATACCTCGAAAATTCCATTCTGGATCTGCAGAATAGAAACATCAAATGTTCCACCTCCTAAGTCGTAAACCGCTATTGTTTTTTGTTGTGAGGGATCTAAACCAATTCCGTAAGCCAAACTTGCTGCGGTAGGTTCATTTACAATACGCATCACATCCAAACCGGCCAGTTTTCCGGCATCTCGTGTGGCCTGACGCTGACTATCGTTAAAATATGCAGGCACAGTGATTACAGCCCTGTTAACCGGTGTTTTTAAGGCATGTTCTGCTCTTGCTTTAAGTTCTTTCAAAATTTCTCCCGATAATTCGATCGGTGTGTAGAAACGGTCGCCAGCGTGGATTTTCACCAAAGCATCGCTATCATCGTCTATAATTTTGTAAGAAAAAATAGCTGCATGTTCGGCTACATCTTTGTAAGAGCGGCCAAGTAATCTTTTAACTGAAAAAATGGTGTTTGAAGGGTCAGTGGTTAAGTATTCTTTAGCCTCGTTACCTACAACGGCTTCATTCTGGCCATTAAAATATACCACAGATGGTACCAATATTCCTTTACCTGCATCGTTAATTACCTGCGGATTTTTATCTGGATTGATAAACGCCACCAAACTATTGGTTGTGCCTAAATCTATTCCAACTATAATTTCTTCCTTTTGAAACGAACCTGTAGCAAGGTTAATTGATATTTTTGCCATGGCTGCAAATTTACAATAATGTTGTGCTAAAATTGTTGTTAAGTTGTAAGTTTTAGTTGAAAAAGTCCGAGGTTGGAGGTCCGAAAGTCGGGAGTTTTATTGATATCGCTATATCTTCGGACTCCCGACTTCGGACTAAAGACTCTGGACTACTTTCTATTTTTCTCTTCAATCCACAACGACATATATTTGGTGCTTTGCGCGGTGTGGTGGTTTAAAATCTGTCCGAAAAAATTATTTTGCCGGTGTGCCGTTAAATGTGAAGCTAATCTTTCAACTTCTTGTATGAATTGATCTGTAAAATATTTAGCAGAATACCTTTGGTTAATAATCTGTACGCCATTCTGTTGTGCAATTTGCCAAGAGTTTTTAACCTGATATAACTTTACAGCTTCATCAATAAATAACTCTAAATTATCTTCAATGCCGCCGTTCCAATCTAAATTGCCTTTCATGGCTTCTGCACCGACAGATGTGGTAACCGAGGGTGTACCTACCTGCATGGCATCGATAAATTTACCTTTTACACCTGCACCGAACTGAATAGGAGCAAGCAATATCCGATGTTGAGCAATGGTTTCCTTAGCATCTAAAGCTCTTCCTTTAATTAGGAATTTTTCACTTTTGTTATCCAGTTGCAGCACTTTTTGCGAGGCATAAGACCCAAATATATTCAAATTCGCATTCGGAAGCCTTTTTCTGAGCACTGGCCAGATCTTGGTTTTTAAAACCTGAACGGTATTCCAATTGGGCTCATGAAGGAAATTGCCAATGAAAACAAAATCTGCCCGATTTTCAAAGGGAATCCATTTTTCGATAACTTGCTGATCGATCTCTTCTTCGAGAAATGGTAAATAATAGATCAGTGAAGGATCAATTTTGAATTGATTTTTCAGCTGCTGAACCCGCCAGCCATATTGCTCTTCTACCATAAAGCGATCGAACAACACTATTTCGGGGTTTAATTCTTTCAGAAATAGGTTGAAACTTTCGTCGTTTAATTTGATTTGTTGCTCTACAATGCTAGTGTTACTAAAATGATAACTGAAATCGCTTTTTGATGCTGCCGATGCAAAAGTAATCTGATAACCTTTAGACAGAAATAAATCAACCAATTGGATCATTCTTGTGCCTGCTGCCGATGAAGTTGGTTCGGGCCAAACAAATCCAATAATTAATAATTTCTTAGTAGCCATGATTTAAAATTTCTGCAAAATAAGGGCTTTTTAGCTCACAATTTTAAAACCGTGCCGATTATTTCTAATTTTGCAGCTCAATTACAAGCACCACATGTTAGGATTAAAATTATTGACAGACCCACGTTGGGCAAATATTGCGGAATCAAATTTAGAAGAAATTTTATCTGACCATGCCTGGTGCGAACAAAAAGCGGCAACCAATGCCATTACTTTAATTACTCAAAATTCAGAACATCAGGATCTTGTAGATGAATTAACAGCGATTGCTATCGAAGAAATGCAGCATTTTCAGATGGTAATTGAAATTATAAAAAAACGTGGTTATACTTTAAGTCGCGAGCGAAAAGATGACTATGTTGGTCGTTTGGTGAAATTTAGCAAAAAAGATGGAAGCCGGAATATGGCTTTTGTTGACCGGTTATTATTTGCGGCGATGATTGAAGCCAGAAGCTGCGAACGTTTCAGGGTACTTTCGTTAAATATAAAAGATCAGGAGCTGGCCAAGTTTTACCACGAACTGATGGTGTCAGAAGCCGGGCATTATACCACATTTTTAAATTTTGCGCGTAAATACAGTACCGATGTTGATGTAGATAAACGCTGGAAAGAATGGTTAGATTTTGAAGGGGAATTGATTCAGAGTTTTGGAACTAAAGAAGCAATACACGGATAGTTCAGTTTTTGGTTTGCAGTTTTTCATCATCAACTGTTAATTGGCAACTGTCAACTCCTTTTTATGTATATTCCATAGCCAAATTACAATATCCTGATAACTATCGATTCCTTTTTTCTGATTGTTCAGTTTTAAGAAACTATCGAACGCGGCATCCATATAACCGAACATATTGCCATTGTATTTTCGCCAGAATTCTTTTTCAGTTTTGAAATCGGCTAAAACCTGCGGTACGAGTTTCAAATAAAGTAATTTATAATCGTCAGGTGATTTCATCCTGATCTCAAACAAAATATACCGCAACATTTCATAATTGGCAGAATATTGGTAATTCAGATCAACGCTGTTGCTTGCCGTGAGATAACCCAAAAGATTGGCTTCATCCTCATAAGCGACGCCCAATTGATGGCCTATTTCGTGGCAGCTTACATAAGGTTTAACGAAATCTGGTAAATTCATATTCATATTGGCTTCGCCAGAAAGCGGGGCGTAATARCCTTCGATGCCAATTTTACTGATTAGCCATGAATTTAAAACAGACTTTAAGCAAGGGTTTGGATATTGGAATAATTTATTTTTTCGCGACATAAGCGAATAGGCTGTTGCCGAATGATATAGAGCATCAGGAAGAAGTTGAGAGTTTGTAAAGGAACAAGAATCCTATCCTGTCTTTTTAGCGATTTTCGTTGTTTATAAAACCTCACAATTTTATAAAGTACAAAACCAATCAATAAGGCATAAATGATATCGCCAATGGCGAAAGGAAAAATAGATGATATAAACCTTAATGCTGAAGAAATGTAAAGATAAAAACCTGTTGAATAATATTTTTGGACCAGACCAGGGTAAAAACCAAAGAGGTAAATGAGTATAGCGAGGCTGATTAGAATAATCAGTTTTGTATGTTTAAAATGCTTAATCACCCCTTAATAATGGCCTTTTAGGGATTGAATTTCCAGGATGACAATTAATCCATCGTTGTGAATTTCATAAATAATGCGGTGTTCTTCATTTATTCTACGAGACCAAGAGCCTGATAACTCATATTTAAGTGGCTCTGGTTTGCCAATCCCTTCAAACGGATTTTCTTGAATTGCTATAATTAACTGCTCAATTTTTTTCTGAATAGCTTTGTTACCCGATTTCTTCCAATAGTTTAAGTGCTCAATTGCCTTTGGAGCAAATATTACTTCCATAAATCTTCGACTGCAATTTTTACGCCTTTGCCATTTTTGATATCTTCTTTTGCTTTTAATATTTCTTTAACAAACTCAGGATTGTATGGGCTTTTTTCAGTCTCGAAATCAATCTTCAAAACTTTCATAACTGCTTTTAAAGCTGTTGATTGTTCTTCGTTTTTTGGATGTACGATTAGTGTTTCCATGTTATTTCATTGTGATAAAACAAATATAACAAATCTATCTTGCAAAAGTTAGGCGTTTTCCAATCTGATCGGTCGTAAATTTGCCATTTTGATAAGCCAGGTTTCCTGATACAAAAGTGTGGGTAATGCTTGCCTGGAAGGTATCTCCATCGAACGGACTCCAACCACATTTATAGAAATTATTAAGTTTGGTTACTGTCCAGGAATCTTTCAGGTCTACCAACACTAAGTCTGCCCAATACCCTTCACGGATGAAACCGCGTTTTTCGATATCAAAACAGATGGCCAGGTTGTGTGCTGTTTTTTCAACAATTTTCTCTAAAGAGATTTTACCCTGTAAATGCATTTCTAGTAGTGCTGGTAAGGCATGTTGTACCAATGGACCACCAGATGGGGCTTGGGCGTAAGGCTGCTGCTTTTCTGCTAGTGTGTGTGGCGCGTGATCTGTTGCAATTACATCAATATAATCTTCAAGAACACCTTTAAGCACACCTTTTTGATCATCTTCGGTTTTTACCGCAGGGTTCCATTTAATGAAATTTCCTTTTGAAGCGTAATCTTTATCGTTAAACCAAAGGTGGTGCACACAAGCTTCAGCCGTAATTTTTTTATCCTTTAGCACGGTAATATTATCGAATAGTGCTATTTCTTTTGCAGTAGAAATATGTAAGATATGCAAGCGGGTTCGATAAGTTTTAGCCAGTTCGACCGCTAATGATGAAGATTTATAACAGGCCTCTGCGCTGCGGATTAAAGGATGCATATCAATGGTCAGGTCTTCACCGTATTGCGCCTTGAACTTGGCTAAGTTTTCGCGTATAGTTGCTTCATCTTCGCAGTGGGTGGCCACTAATATTGGTGCTTTGCTAAAAATGTTTTCTAAGGTTTTTTCGTTATCAACCAGCATATTTCCAGTTGATGAACCCATAAAAACTTTAATCCCGCAAACATTTTTAGGATCGGTTTTTAAAACCTCTTCAATATTGTCATTACTGGCCCCCATATAAAACGAATAATTCGCTAACGAAGTTTGGGCAGCAATTTCATATTTATCAGCTAATAAATCCTGTGTTAAGGTATTGGGTACCGTATTGGGCATTTCCATGAAAGAGGTAATTCCTCCGGCTACAGCGGCCATACTTTCGGTAAAAATATCGGCTTTATGGGTTAAACCTGGCTCGCGGAAATGTACCTGATCGTCAATCATCCCTGGTAAAAGGTATTGTCCTTCTGCGTTAATTTCTTGCGCATCAGGTGCAGATAGATTTTGACCGATTTTGGCTATCAATCCATCTTTTATCAATACATCGGCAACAATTTTTTGTCCTTCATTTACAATTGTGGCAGCTTTTATCAGGTAAGTATTCATGGTTTCAAAGGTAGTAATTTAGTGTTAAGTAGTTAGTATCAAGTATCAAGATTTTGATGCTGTGGATAGGGGAATTGAGTTTAATGTTACTGTTTTTGGTTAGATAAACCTGATAGTAGTGGGCATCCCGATTTTCATCGGGATAAAACGGATAGCAGGGCTGCCGGAACCGAAGAATTACTGAAATTGCTTTTCTAAATAGCTTTGGTCTTTTTGCTTTAGACTTGCTTTTAAGCTTTCCGCTTAAAAAGCCTATCTTTGTGCGCTATGGCAAAATCGTTCGAAGAATTTAAGTTAAACAGGCAAATTTTAAATGCAGTTGCGGATGCAGGTTACACCGTTGCCACGCCGATACAGGAAAAAGCAATTGCACCAGTACTATCTGGACAGGATATTTTCGGTATTGCCGAAACTGGTACAGGAAAAACCGCTGCTTTTGTTTTGCCAATTTTAATGCAATTGAAATATGCTCAGGGCGATAATCCAAGAGCGCTGATTTTATCTCCAACACGCGAACTGGCAATGCAGATTGCCGAGCAGGTAAAGTTGTTTTCTACTTATACAGATTTACGTTCTTTGGTAATTTTTGGTGGAATTGGTCCGAAAACACAGAAAGAGCAAATTGCAAAAGGGGTTGATATTTTAATTGCCACACCCGGAAGATTCCTGGATTTATATTTAGCTGGTGATATTAATACACAGAGCCTAAAATTTTTGGTGCTGGATGAAGCGGATAAAATGATGGATATGGGCTTTATTGGCTCTATACACCGGATTTTGGAAATCGTACCGCGTAAACGCCAAAATTTATTGTTTTCGGCAACCATGAGCGATTTAGTGCAGAAAATTGCGGGCGATTTCTTGAATAATCCACTTGTGATTGAAGCATCTGCGCAAGCAACTCCTGCAGCAAATGTAACGCAGACTTTGTATTACGTTCCCAATTTCAAAACTAAAATTAATTTATTGCAGCATTTGCTGAAGAATGATGAGGCTTTTAACCGTCTGATCATTTTCTGTAAAACAAAAACCGTTGCTGATAATATTTACAGTTTCATTGAGCGCAGATATGGTGCTGAGAATGTCCGTGTGATCCACGCCAATAAAGGACAAAATACCAGAATTAACTCCATAAATAGTTTCAAAGAAGGTAATATCAGGGTTCTAGTGGCTACAGATGTGGCAAGTAGGGGTATTGATGTGAGTGATGTAAGTCATGTGATCAATTTCGATGTGCCCATCATTATCGAAGATTATGTACACCGTATTGGCCGTACTGGTAGGGCTTTTGCCAAAGGTGATGCGATTACCTTAGCAACGGATGCCGAAAAATATTATATCCGCAAGATCGAAAAATTGATCCGCCAATATATTCCAGTGGCTGAAATTCCGGAAGGTGTTTTTATTGATGAAACGCCTTACGAGGAGCGTCAGCATATTGCAAAGGAAATCGATATGCAGAAACGTAAGGAAGATCCTGATTTTAAAGGGGCTTTCCATGAGAAAAAACACGCTGCTGCGATAGAGAAAAAGGTACGAGAAAAAGCTAAAGCAAAGGCTGGTAAGCAGGTAAAGACTTTTAAAAAAGGTAAAAAATTCGATAAGAAAAAGTAATGAACCCGACACAATTAAAATAATTATTAATTTTCTAAATAATTATTTCAATTGTCAAAGGCTCCATCTGACAATTGAAAACAAATAAATAAACACAGATGAACTTTAGGATTACGCCTTTAAATATCGTTAGCGCCATTGGTTTGGGATTAGTGGTTGTAAATTTAGTTTCAGAGAAAAGCACAGCACCACGCCATGTGGATATGAGCGGCTTTTATCTCCTGATTTTAGGTTGCCTTATCCTTGTAACCTTTATTACTGATATGATTTTCCGATTCACGTTAAAAGATATTAAAAGGATCTGGGTGGTTGAATTGATATTTATCGTTATTGCAGCTGTTTTGATGCTGATACTCCAAAAAGTAGCGTAATTAAAACGTAAAAATTCTCAACAATCTTTATCGGTGTAATCAACCAATCTGTGGAATCAAATTAAATAAGCATCTTTGCATCCGGAAAAATTAGTCGGTCTAAATCGGAGGAATCGGTTAAATCGGTGAAATCAATATTATATGAAAAAAGCAGAAATAAAAATAACCGTTGAGTTAGATGAAGGCAATAACCCAGATAATATACTTTGGGAGAGTACAGATGCTGGAAACGCTGATAAAGTGCCTGCAAAGGCGATGTTTTTATCGGTTTGGGACCACAATTATAAAAACACTTTAAAGATAGATCTTTGGACAAAGGATATGCCTGTTGATGAGATGAAACGTTTCTTCTACGAAACTTTGCAAACCATGGGCGATAGCTTTTTAAAAGCCACAAACGAAACGTTGATTGTTGAAGATTTACGTGATTACTGTGCCCACTTCGCAGATAAGATGGGGATTATTGAGGGACAATAGTTTGGTTCATTAGTCATTAGTCATTAGTCATTAGTCATTAGTCATTAGTCATTAGTCATTAGTCATTAGTCATTAGTCATTAGTCATTAAAAAATGCCAGACAAGTTAGCTATTAAACTATTAATCATTAACTTCTGTCATAAACAATTAACCAATTTAGACAGTTAACCGATTAACCAAAAAATATGTTAGTATTAAATAAATTCAGGGCTTGGTTAGGCATTTTGTTATGTATTATTGCAGGTTTCTGCCCAATGTTAAAAGTACCCATTAAAGGCAATTGGAATTTGTATCAATCAGATGCACGTTTGTTTTTGATCACTTATGCCATTATTGCCATTTCGGTATTGTTTCTGTTTATCAGAAAAGTTGGTGCCTTTAAGTTTATGAGTTTCGTAATGGCTATCTGGTATGTTTTAGCGGTAGTTGCTGTTTATTTTACTGCAAATAATTATACTAAATATGGCTTCGCCAATAAACTTATCGGTAAAGTTGTTCATTTCCAGTGGGGCTGGATTGTACTTTTGGTCGGTGTTATATTTATGCTTTTCAGTGTTAAACGTGGTGAAAAAATTACCGCTTAAGCTTTTTTGTGCAATTATGAGCTTAGCTGGTTTTAAAAACGTTAATCTGCGATAAAATAATCGTTGGTATCATCTTCCAGGGGAATATAGATTCTTTCCCATTCATTGCCTTCTATAACTTGCCAGGTGTGCCCTTCTCCGGCCGTATCATTGGCAATGAGTATAATCCCCGGCTCGATAATAAATGTTTCGCCATTGCTTACTGTAAACCGAAGTTTACCCTTAAGCGTAATTACGTATTGACGCCTTGGTGCAGGATGAGGGATCTTCTCTAAAGTTGATACATCGGTTTGGGCGAAAAAATAATTGGCATTGATATGTTGACGGATAGGGATTGTACCCGTTTCAAAAGCACACTTGTTATCTTCAATATTAATTAAACGGATGGCTTTTATATAATTTTTAGTTGTTTCGGCTTGGTCTGTATTCATCTGCAAAAAAAATAGGGTTTTAAAATTTTAATTCAGTTTGTCCTTTTTTGGCAACCTCACGTTCGTGTTGTAGTAGCCATTGCTTACGCCATAAACCACCTGCATACCCCACCAGTTTGCCGTTACTGCCAATTACCCTATGACATGGTACTACAATGGCAATATTGTTTTTTCCATTTGCTGCAGCAATAGCCCGTATCGCTAATGGATTGTGTGCAGAAAATTTGGCATATGAAGTGGTTTCGCCAAAAGGTATAGTCAGTAAATTCTGCCAGACCTCCTGTTGAAATTCAGTCCCTTTTTGCTTCAACGGGAAATCAAAATCCTTTAAGTCGCCTTTAAAATAATCATTTAACTGATTGGCTACCTTTACCGTAAGTGCGTTTTCTGATAATCCTGTAATATCCTTTTCAGCAAAAGTAATTACATGTACAAATTCGTCATCAGCTAAGATGGTTATTGTGCCAACAGGCGATGCTATAACTGATGCGTAGTTCATATCATAATTACTTTAACCACAGATTCTCACAGATGAACACAGATTGTTGTGGACATTTTTTTGTGTTCCGCACCTAATTTAGAGCTTTAGAACATTTGTGCTGCTACGAAAAAATGCCATCTGTGTTTATTCTCTTCATCTGTGGTTCAAAACTTTTTTCTGCCACCTAAACTTTAAACAAAATTACAACAATACAACAATTTAAGCGTGCAATATTTATCAATAAAAGTATCTTTGCGGTTATGCAATTGGCCAAAGAGGTTAAATATTTAATTCACAAGGAAGTATTGTTAGAGTGGCGCTCCAAATATACCATTAACGGTGTATTGCTCTATGTGGTTTCTACCATTTTTACTTGTTACCTCTCTTTTGTTAGCTTGGGCGATAAATTAACATGGAATGCCTTGTTTTGGATTATCATGCTTTTTGCCTCTATCAATGGCGTATCGAAAAGTTTTTTGCAAGAAACTAAAGGCCAGCAGTTGTACAGTTACATTTTGGCGAGTCCGGCAGCTGTTCTTATTTCAAAGATGATTTACAACGTGCTTTTAATGCTTGTTTTAACCACACTTGCCCTTGGTTTTTATATTTTGGTTTTTGGTACATATAATGACACGAATTTATTAATGTATTATCTAGCTATAGTACTAGGTGCAATTAGTTTCTCAACCGTTTTTACAATGGTTTCGGCCATAGCAAGTAAAGCCGGTAATGGTGGAATGTTAATGGCGATTTTAAGCTTTCCAATTATTATTCCCATTCTTATACTTTTAATTAGATTAGCTAAGAATGCTGTGGATGGTTTACCATGGGATACCAGTTATGATGAAATAGGCATGCTTTTAGCAGTTAATGCAGTTACGGTTGCAACCGCTTTATTGTTATTTCCTTACCTTTGGAGGGATTAAATTGGCCAATATAAATCAAAATAATTTATAAATAATATATGCGTAAAACGTGGTGGAAAATTTTGGGCTCCATATTGGTTTTGTATTCAACAATTGGAGGATTACTGATCGGTGTACCTAGATTGGCAATTTTGAATGAGACCATAAGAAATTTATACTTTCATGTGCCAATGTGGTTTGCCATGATTACACTATTTTCTATCTCAGTTTTTTATAGTGTTATGTTTTTACTTAAGGGTAAAGAAAGCTACGATACAAAAGCTGTTGAAAGTGTAAATGTAGGTGTGGTTTTTAGTATACTTGGCTTAATAACAGGATCTTTTTGGGCTAAATTTACCTGGGGGCAGTTTTGGAGTTTTGATGTAAAGCAAAATTTTAGTGCGATTGCCATATTATTATATTTTGCTTATTTAATTCTTCGAAATGCAATTGATGAAGAACAAAAAAGAGCAAAAATATCTGCCATCTATAATATCTTTGCTTTTCCTATGATGGTTGTACTTATTATGGTACTCCCAAGATTATCAGACTCATTACACCCTGGTAATGGTGGAAATCCTGGTTTTAACAGTTACGATTTAGATAGCAGAATGAGAGCCGTTTTATATCCGGCATTTATTGGCTGGTCAATTATTGGCTTTTGGATTTATACTATTCGTTTTAGATTACGTTCATTAGAAAACAAACAACAAGAAAACTAACATGAAGAAGACTCTTTTCTCCCTGATATTAATGATGGCCGCCATGCAATTATTTGCGCAGGATAATGGCGTAGAAATGGCTGATAGCCTTCGCAGCAATGGAAAGATATATGTTGTGGTAATATGTATCGTAATTATTCTTGTGGGTTTGTTGGCCTACCTGTTCTCAATCGATAAAAGATTAAAGAAAATCGAAAAAGAAAACCAAACTGATAAATAATAGCGTAAATACGATTCTGGTTAAAACCATATTAGGCTTTAATGGCTGGTAAGTAGCTATGTTTTAAGATTAAATTTGTTATTTTTTTGTGTTTATCTCATTGTAAAAGAGGTTTTTGCTAATTTTAAAAGCCCTAATTAAAAATACAGAGTAGTAACCACATAAAATACCTACATCACAGTATTGTTTTTTGGTAATTTATTGATCAAGTTTGGTTAGTTATAAATTAAATCAACGGGACGATTTAGGTTAAATTAAGAAGTGGTCAACACAATTGGTCACTTTTTTTATGTCCTGTTTTTTATTCGTATTTGCAATATTCGTAATATTGATCTGTTTTTTAGCTTCTATTTATTGAACGTTGCAACAAAAGGCTATTTTGAATATTTTTTTTATAAATTTTTTTAGATCAAAATAGCCTGTGTAAAACCTATAAAAATAGTCGTTTTTATGATGTAGGCTACCTAAGATATCTGCATTTAAACGTGTTTGGGTATGGTTTTTCGACAGTTTTCTCCAACGGGTATAAAAACTGTTGTTGAGCTAAAATAGAATGGTGTTTGCTTTACACTAAGTCTTTTTGCATTTGGATATGTGCAGTTTTTTTAGGCAATTTTGCACCGAAAACTTATTCAATATAAAAAATAAATAATGGCTAATCTAGCAGACGAGAACAAGTTCTTTGCAGATGTTTGTAAGAACTTTGACAGTGCGGCTCAATTCACCAATCATCCAGAAGGTTTATTGAACCAGATTAAAACATGTAATAGTGTGTATCGTTTCCAGTTCCCAATCCGCCGCGGAAACGGTTTTGAAGTAATTGATGCTTGGCGCGTAGAACACTCTCACCACATGAGCCCTACCAAGGGTGGTATCCGCTACAGTGAAATGGTAAACGAAGATGAGGTTATGGCGCTTGCTGCCTTAATGACTTACAAGTGCGCTATTGTTAACGTTCCATTTGGTGGCGCAAAAGGTGGTATTAAAATTAACACTAAACAATACAGTGTTGCCGAGTTAGAAACCATCACCCGCCGTTATACTACAGAATTAATTAAGAAAAATTTTATTGGCCCTGGTATCGATGTTCCTGCTCCTGATTATGGATCTGGCGAACGCGAAATGAGCTGGATTGCCGATACCTATATGACTATGAATCCTGGTCAGTTAGACGCTTTAGGCTGTGTAACTGGTAAACCAATTGCTTTACATGGTATCCGTGGCCGTAAGGAAGCTACAGGGCGTGGTGTTGCTTATGCCGTACGCGAATGTGTAGAAGTGGCAGAAGATATGGCTAAAATAGGCTTTAAAGCTGGTTTAGGCGATAAAAGAGTAATCGTTCAAGGTTTAGGTAATGTGGGCTACCACTCGGCTAAATTCTTGGCAGAATTTGGTGCTACCATTGTAGGTTTATGCGAATTTGAAGGTGCTATCTACAATGCAAACGGATTAAATGTTGATGAGGTTTTTGCACACCGTAAAAACACGGGTTCAATTTTAGGTTTCCCAGGCGCTAAAGATTTTAAAAATTCGATGGAAGGTTTAGAGCAAGATTGTGATATCATTGTTCCTGCAGCTTTAGAAAACCAATTTACCGAGCTAAATATCCGTAATATCAAGGCAAAAATTATTGCCGAAGGTGCAAATGGTCCAACAACGCCAGAAGCTGAAACAATTTTTACCGAAATGGGCGGTATCATCATTCCTGATATGTATTGCAATGCGGGCGGTGTTACGGTTTCTTATTTTGAGTGGTTGAAAAACCTTTCTCACGTGGCTTTCGGTCGTATGGAGAACCGTTATGCAGCTAATTCAAATGCAAATCTGATCAATACTTTAGAAAACCTAACCGGTAAAACGATCCTTCCTGAGCATCGTTTAATGATTGTTAAAGGTGCATCTGAAATGGAATTGGTAAACTCTGGTTTAGAAGACACTATGATCCATTCTTACCATGAAATCCGCGAAACATTAATGAACAAACCGGCAACTCAAACATTAAGAACAGCTGCTTTTGTAAATTCAATCGATAAAATTGCGGTTTCTTATATGAATTTAGGTGTTTGGCCATAATCAACTAATCGTCATTGCGAATCCCGATCCTTTATCGGAATGTGGCAATCTTATTATGAAGCCTTGCAGGATTAAAACTGCAGGGCTTTTTTGTGTCCAAGTTCGTTATCACAAATTCCGATTTGAATATTTAGCTGATCGTGTAAGCCATTTCTAGCTTTTTTGTTTTGGAAATAAATGGTCTGTATTGCATAGGGGCGGGTTGGCCCTGCTGTACCTCCTGCCAATTGAAGGAATTGGCATCCGTCCCATCAGGTTTAGAAACAAGGGGTAGTTGGCAAAGTGCACAAAGAGGATGACTATATCTGTTCTGAACCTGTTGAAGGACAGCGTTATTCCACGGGCTATTTAATCTATGCCAATCACCTTAAATCAACAAAAAAACAAAAAATGCTTTATAGTCCTTTCAATATTTGATAAAGCGAATTAATATCCTTATTCATCAATGTTAAGTTCCCGTCAAACCGCATCTGCTTTCCACCAATTAATTTTCCGATAACCTGAAGTGTTTTGTATGTTTTAAGATAACTGCTAAACTGAGCCATATTTGATTGTTTATGCAGCTTTTCAAAATTAATAAAGAAGTAGAAAAAATCTGGAGAGGGGGCGGGTACATTTTTGAAAGACATCTGTCTTTTTGTTCCGAAATAAAGCTTTTTGAGATCACTTTCTACGAAAACCTGATAGAGCGGAAATGCACTTTTGTTAACTTGGTTGCTATCTAAATTAATAATTTTTTGTTTGGCTAAATAATTTTTTAGACCATTTGCATCTGCATGTATAGCAATAGAGAATTGTGGTACATCTCTTTTTTGCAGACTTACTTTTGCTACTTTTTCAAAATCATCGTTATAATCATAAGTAACAATAGAATCTGTTTGTTGTATCGTACTTGACCAATTAAAATCTACACTGCCTTTATAATATTTTAATACACTATCGGCCTCAATGCTGAAATTCTTTGTTTTAAAAGCCCGATGAGTTATATTTTTGAAATCAGCATTTAGCCACAAACTGGCAATAGCATCTTTATTATGCCCACGGTTGCTCTGTGTATTCGTTGGGATAATCTCGTTGGCAGTAACCATATCGCTAAAATTAACTACTCCATTATCAAAATTAACAGATCCTTTATGTAATGCGGTTTCGAAAGCAATGTGCTGTACAGATTTTGCTGTATGCTTAAACCTGCTCTCGGTTACTTTTATAAAGTTTTTCTGGCTTAATATGTTCATCAAAGTTCCGTCAACATTTTCTATTTTAACCGATAACGAAACAGCGGCACTTTTACTGTCGTAATAAATAACCACATTACCC
>NZ_JBFTQI010000089.1:0-11348 GCF_056398925.1 Pedobacter sp. 01T416_2 | reverse complement strand
GACCTGTAGCGCAGCTAAGCTATTTTTTATTCGTATAAAACGGATTGATATCTTGAAGTAGATTTCTCATTTTAAAATATACTTTTTTCCAGAAGGGCGTTCTAGTCACAACAATATCTCCCATAATTTCACCGCTAAGACATAGCTCAAGATTCAGGTTTTTATTGTCAGCTAAATCTACCAACGAATTCAAAGGCTTATAGCCAATGTAACTTACGGTTAAAATACAATTTTCATCTTCGAAATTTGCAGGCAACTTAATTTCAAAATTTCCTTTTTGATCGGTAGAAGCAAAAGCTAACCGGTTGTTTACCATAACAGATACTGAAGGAAGTGGCTGCTTGTCATCTTTATCTATTACCCTGCCCTTTATTGTTTTTAAGGTATCGCCTAAAATTTCTATTTTCTTTTCAAAAGAAGTGTTCTTGCGGTATCGATCTGTTTGATTAAAGGGTGTTTTGATTACTTTGGCGTCACTTAACTTCGGAACACTCAAAAAAGCCAGCAAAGATGCTGCAATCAGGTTTGGTTTAAATCTATTGAGTTTATAATTCTCTTTCACACGGATTAAACGATCAAGCTGCTCTGGCTTAAATCTTCCACAACTCTCCCCTTGATTTTGGTTAAACCATTGTTTTAGCGCTGCATCAGTAAAATGAGTAAAGTCTACTACAGATTTCTGGCAGGGCCCACAAAATTTTCCATTTGAATCAGCTTGCATTGCCGCCCACTCTTCATGGCAGGGATTTGAGATTTGAATTTTAAATTTAGATGGCATAAAAAAATGTATCTTTTATATAGGATACATTTTCGGCTACTATTCCACAAAACGTTTGATAATTCTGAGCTTGTGCGAATATTTACCCAATTCCTTATTAAAAATCCCTTGATCATCAATTGGATCAATTTTTACTTTGGCTGAGGAATGGATAATTTCATTTGGACTGAGCATGATACCTACGTGAGTAATTCTGCCTTCGTCGTTATCAAAAAAAGCAACATCACCAGCCCTGCATTCAGCCAAAAAGCCAACCAATTCGCCTTGTTCGGCTTGCTGTGAGGCATCTCGGTTTAACTTAATACCCAACATTTTAAATACGGTTTGTACAAAACCAGAGCAATCTAAGCCAAACAAATTCCTTCCACCCCATAGGTACGGGATATTTTGAAAAAATTTCGCCGTTTCAGTAACTTTATCGGTAAAATCCACAGCACTATTATTATATACTTCGAAATTCAGTTTAAATTTTTCCGTTCCAGCATAACAGAATCCCTCTTTTAAAAAAGGAAGGTTGCTTGCCGGACTTAAATGATATGAACTTCCATCAGCTGCTGTTAGCACATTATTGAAACTTAATGGGGCAAGCAATTTACAATCGTGCATTGCTACAAACTGGCTTTGGGTAATCGGGGCCAATTGTCTGAAATCCATCCAGCCTTCATATCCATCGTAGCCATTTTGAATGAGCCACCAACGTTCTTCTTTCTGAATAATTTCTACATGATCGCCGAATAAAAGTTGCGAAACAATTTCTGCTTTATCTGATGCATCTGCTCTCAAAGGTGCTACAGCAACCCTACAAATACCGTATTGATTTTCCATTTAAATATGCTCGTGAAACTATTGTAAAACTAATAAAATACATCCATTGCCTAACATTTTGCGCACAAATTTGTTATTTTTATGATGATCACCCTTTAAATATGCTCGCCATGAATTTTAAAAAAATATTAATTGCCGTTGATAACAGTACCTGCTCAGAAAAAGCGGCAAAAGCCGGTTACGACATGGCTGAAAAATTTGGAGCAGAAGTAGCATTGGTTAACATTATCGAGCCTATTCCCGCCAATGTAAACCCCGACTTAACTTTGGCGCCAGTGTTTTTAGAGACATACGACAATAGCGAAGAAAACAGCCACATTTTGCTCAAAGAAATGGAGACGAAATATAGTAAAGGTACAAAAACCACTTATTTAAGTGTTGTTGATACCGCAGCGCATGGTATTATCCAACAATCGGACGAGTGGGGATCTGATTTAATTGTTATTGGCACTTATGGACGTACGGGCTTGTACCATTTTTTAATGGGAAGCGTTGCCGAACACGTGGCGAGAAAATCTGCTTGTCCGGTTTTGATTATTCCTAATAAATGTGACATAGACTAGTTCATTGGTTAACTGGCCAATAGTTCATTAGTAACTGCAAGTTGCCTACTAAAAACTGAATACTCATTTATTGCTTATTAGTTGCTGTTTCCATCTCTGAACATTAAGAAATTAAGGACATTAAGATTTTAGCGATTGTTCATTGGTAATTGCAAACCGCTAACCGAAAATTCTTTAACACGAAACAAAAACATCTCCGCGTTATGCTGTGCTTCCTTGGCAGAAAATCTATCGGAAACTAAAAACTGTTAATTAAATTCAGTTTTAAACAAAAAAAGTCCCGGCATTTGCGGGACTTTCTTGTTAAAATATGTGATATAAGCTTATCCTTCCTGGTGCAACCAAGCTTTCTTAGCTAATAATTCTTCTTCTGTTTCGCGGATATCTTCGTCATCTACGCAACAATCTACCGGGCAAACTGCCGCACATTGAGGCTCATCATGAAAGCCCTTACACTCTGTACACTTATCGGATACAATGTAATAAACTTCATCCGAAACTGCTTCTTGAGCTGCATCAGCTTCAATTTGTTGATTACCAAAATCAATGATACCATTTAAATTTGTACCATCAGAAAAACGCCATGCAGTACCGGCATCGTAAATTGCGTTATTAGGACATTCTGGTTCGCAAGCCCCACAATTTATACACTCATCTGTTATTTTAATCGCCATGTTTTCGTCTAATTCTTTTGCTTAGTTTACCTTTGCGCTGCAAATATAAGATATAATCACTTAATAATAATTCTAAATATGTCAGCATTAACTCAAGAAAAAGTAATAATCGCGTTCAACAAACTAGGTAAATTGCTTACAAACCCTACTGACATACTAGGAAATGCATTTTATACCGCTGAAAGCACTAATGCATGGTTTACTGCAGAAAACATAAAAAAATCTATTTTATCTTTTGCTGAGATGTTAAATGAGGCTGATTTGGCCATTTGGTTCAAATCGATTAAGTTTAGTACCACTCCAAAAAAGGTGGGTTTAATCCTGGCAGGGAATATCCCCCTAGTTGGTTTACATGATGTTTTAAGTGTATTGGCCACAGGTAATATTGCTTTAATCAAACTTTCTTCGGCTGATGATAAATTAATTAAAGCCGTAATTGCAGAACTCGTTAAAATAGAACCTGCTTTTGAGGATAAAATAGAATATGTAGAGCGCTTAAAAGATTTTGATGCTGTTATTGCAACCGGAAGTAACAATTCATCTCGCTATTTCGACTATTATTTCAGTAAAGTGCCCAACATTATCAGAAAAAACAGGAACAGTGTTGCCGTTTTAGACGGTTCGGAAAGTTTCGAGGATATCCAAAAGCTAGGTAACGATATTTTTGATTATTTTGGCCTAGGCTGTAGAAATGTTTCTAAAATCTATTTTCCAAAAGGTTACGATATCGCAAATTTTTACGAAGGCGTAGAAAGTTTTCAACCTATTATCAACCACTTTAAATACAATAACAATTACGATTACAATAAATCTATCTACTTGGTTAATGCTGCCAAGCACTTCGACAATGGTTTCTTGTTATTAAAAGAAGATGAGAACCTGACATCGCCTTTGGCTGTTCTTTTTTATGAAGAATACGAGCAGCTGCAAGCGCTTGAAGATAAACTGAAAAACCAATCAGAAAACATTCAATGTGTGATTAGCAAATCGCCTTTAAGTTTAAATACTTTCAGTTTTGGTCAAAGCCAGCACCCCAAACTTTGGGACTATGCAGATAATGTAAATACCGTTGAGTTTTTGAATGGGTTAAACTAATATTGGTGAGTGACTTTGCTTATTGATGCGTTTAGATTTTAAATTTATTTAATATTGTATAAATCTGAACCAGTAAATGCACGCACTATCAAAAGCTTTATTCTTTCTTTATATTCTCCTGTTTACAAATTTTGTAAAAGCACAACTTTGTAGCGGGACCTTCGGACAACCACTCATTAGTCAGACCTTTGGGCAGGGAAACAATACTGATAGCTGGTATGGGCCATTGGCACAATATGCACCAGGCGCTTCTACTTATACAACTTTTGTTGGTCCTCCGGGAGTAAGCCCACGTAATTTAACTGCCAACCAATCGGGTTTGGTTAAAACGCCTGCAACACCGGGTAATCCCTTACCCATTTATTGGCAGCCGCATGCTGATCATACCGGAGATCCTAGTGGTTTGATGCTTTTAATTGATGGTATAGCAACTCGAACTGTATTTTTTGAGCAGCGAATGGATAATCTATGCCCAAATACCACTTTACGTTTATCCATTTGGGTATTAAATACAAATTCGCCTGCTGCCAATGCTCAAAATCCAAATATGATCTTGCGTATAACCGATCCCAATAATAATATATTAGGCGAAAAACCAACCGAAAATGTACCCGCAGATGGAACATGGCATCAATATTCCGTTGACTTTAGTAATAGCAATAGCTCAACGGTAATCTTACAGTTGGTTAATAACACACCAACAAATAGTGGTAATGATTTTGCTTTGGATGATATCACCGTACAAGCTTGTGGCCCAGCTATCGCTCCATTTTTCAACACGAATGCCTCTTTATTAAACATGTGTGAAGATAATACCGACAATTTCATTTTAGATGCAAATATTACTGCAGGATATACAAACGCAGTTTATCAATGGCAGGAAAGTACAGGTAGCGGCTGGGCTGACATTGCTGGCAAAACAACGAAACAAGCTGCTATAGATTTTTCAAATCGTATAGCTGGCACCTATCAATATCGGTTAATTACGGCTATGAATGGTAATATTGATAGAACTTATTGTAGGGCGATATCAGAGCCTATAAAGGTTACTGTAAACCCATTGCCAACAGCCTCGGCAGAAAATTCTGGACCGGTTTGCATTAGTAGCACCATTCAACTAAATGCTTCTGGTGGAACAAGTTATAAATGGTCAGGGCCAAATCAATTCACATCAACAGAGAAAAACCCAACTATTGCCAATGCAACTAAAGCGATGGAAGGCACTTATACTGTTCAGGTGACTGCAAATGGGTGTACATCTCCTGCAACAACAACCGTTGAGGTTTTAGCGCCAATAATTCCGATAACCAATATCCAAAGCGCAACCATTTGCGAAGGTAAATCGGTTCAAATTGAGGCGTCAGGAGGCAGCTCTTACCTCTGGACTCCATCCAATGGCCTTTCCAATCCGCAAGCATCTAATCCAATTGCTTCGCCAACTGAAACAACCACTTACACTGTAAAGGTTTCCAATGGTGGCTGTTTTGCAACCACAGAAATCACCGTCAATGTGAATAAAAATGTAATGGCCGATGCAGGTGCTGATCAAACGATCGTTACCGGACAATCAACAATTTTAAACGGTAAAGTGAGTGGAGATGATTTTACCTATTTCTGGACACCATCAGATTATCTTGATGATCCCACCAAACTCAACCCCATTGCTACACCAACTGAAGATATTACCTATACTTTACATGCCAGCTCAAATTTAGGCTGTAACAGTAGTACTGATGAGGTTTTCATCAAGGTTTATCCAAAAGTGGTAATCCCCAATACCTTTACGCCAAATGGTGATAATGTAAACGATAGCTGGAATATTCCATCTATTACATCTTTCCCCAATTCAATTGTGAAAGTAACCAACCGATATGGCCAGCTTGTTTACCAGAGCAACGGAACTTTTAAAGCCTGRGACGGAAAAATGAATGGCAAAGATCTTCCTCCGGCAACATATTATTACAGCATTTATTTAAACAAAGATTTTAAAACCTATACTGGCTGGGTAATGCTGATGAGATAAAAAGGACTTCTTACTTCCGCTTATCATTTGGAAATGCTATTTTTGGACACAATGTATATCRTTAAAGTTAAAGGCATAGCCAAAATTCCAGATTACGTACAGCTAAGAGATGACAAGTTTACACTTTTAGCTTATTTTAGGGTTGATAGACCTGATAAGTCGCTGGAAAAACTCGGACTTGGCGACAAGCAAGAATACATTATGGAAATGGTTAAAGGTTTGCCTTTCGGGCAGATTGCAAAATTAGAAATATAATATGGCAGGCAACTCAGTAATTCATTTAAGCAATGTTGATGTTTTTCAACAGAAACATTTAGTCCTCTCAAACGTAAATTTACACATCGAAAAGGACGAATTTGTCTTCCTGATCGGTCAAACAGGTTCGGGTAAGAGCAGTTTGCTTAAAATATTATATGGCGACTTACATATTGGTAATGGCGAAGGCAATATTGCTGGTTTCGACCTTAAAAACCTAAAAGAAAGTCAGGTACCATTTTTGCGCCGTAAATTGGGTGTAGTTTTTCAGGATTTTCAATTGCTTACCGATAGAACGATTGAAAAAAACCTTGAATTTGTGCTCAAAGCAACAGGTTGGAAAGACGAAAAACTAATTAACGAACGCATTAAAGATGTTTTAGACAAAGTTGGTTTGCGTTCTAAAATCAAAAAAATGCCACACGAAATTTCTGGTGGCGAGCAGCAGCGTATTGTTATTGCAAGAGCTTTGTTAAATGATCCAGAAATTATTCTTGCTGATGAGCCTACCGGGAATTTAGATCCGGAAACATCAGAAGAAATTGTAACCCTTTTAAAACAAATTAGCCAGACTGGAACTGCGGTTTTAATGGCCACACACGATTACCATATCATCCGTACTTTCCCTTCGCGCATTATTAAATGTGAGAATGGGATTGTGCACGAAGATGCACAAATCGTATAAAAAATTCTGACATCCGTCAGCTAATCAGCCAATCTGTTCAGATAAATACAAATAAATCTGACAGCTTGGCTGATTTCCGTTTATGGCAAAATAGTTGAGATCAACACAAAAAAATTCAGCCCAGTATTATGTTTAATAAGAAGAAAAATAACGATAAAGAAGAAAATATAATGAATCCTGAAAATACATCAGAAAATACTGCTGAGAATGTAGAGAATACTGATGCTCCTATCGCTGAAACTGAGCAGGCGCCCGAATTATCTGCAGAAGAAAAATTGCAAGCGGAAGTTCAACAACTTAACGACAAATATTTACGTTTATACGCTGAGTTCGATAATTATAAACGTCGTACACAAAAAGAACGTGTAGAATTATTGCAAACGGCTGGTAAAGATGTAATTGTGTCACTTTTACCTGTTTTAGATGATTTCGACCGTGCATTAAAAGCAATGGAAACTGCTGCTGATGTTGCCCCGGTTAAAGAAGGCATTTTATTGGTAAGCACAAAGCTAAAAAACACTTTAGCACAAAAAGGATTGAAAGATGTAGAAAGCATCAGTCAACCTTTCAATACCGATTTCCACGAAGCAATTACCAATATCCCTGCTCCTAGCGATGATCTTAAAGGGAAAGTGATAGACGAAGTTGAAAAAGGTTATACCTTAAATGATAATGTAATCCGCTTCGCTAAAGTTGTAGTTGGAGCGTAAAAAATAATTATTGAATGATTGAATTTTGAATGATTGAATTAACATTCTCTCATTCCATCACTCAATCATTTAATCATTTTATAAAGAAGATGAGTAAAAGAGATTATTACGATGTATTAGGCGTAACTAGGGGCGCAGCCGCTGATGAGATAAAGAAAGCTTATCGCAAGATGGCGATTAAATATCATCCAGATAAAAATCCAGGAGATAAAGCTGCTGAAGATAAATTTAAGGAAGCTGCCGAAGCTTACGAAGTTTTAAGCAGCCCCGATAAAAAACAACGTTATGATCAATACGGTCATGCGGGTGTTGGTGGCGCAAGTGGCGGTGGTTACGGCGGTGGCGGCATGAACATGGACGATATTTTTAGCAATTTCGGCGATGTATTTGGCGGTCACAATCCTTTCGAAAGCTTTTTTGGTGGTGGTGGCGGTCAGCAACGTGGTGGTCGTCGTGTAGCCAAAGGCTCTAACCTACGTATAAAAGTTAAATTAACACTGGAGGAAATTGCACATGGTGCAGAAAAGAAAATCAAGGTTAATAAACTAATTGTTTGTAAAACCTGCGATGGCTCTGGTGCGAAAGATAAATCATCAGTAAGTACCTGTGGTACCTGCGGTGGTAGCGGCCAGGTGCGTAGAGTAACCAATACCATTTTAGGCCAGATGCAAACAGCATCTACCTGCCCTACCTGTAACGGTAGCGGTCAGCAAATTACCTCAAAATGTACAGTTTGTCATGGAGACGGCGTTGTACGTGGCGAAGAAACTATTACCATTAATATTCCTGCTGGTGTAAGTGAAGGTATGCAGTTAAGCATGAGTGGAAAAGGAAATGCTGCACCTAATGGCGGTATCCCAGGCGATTTAATTATCTTAATTGAAGAAACGCCACACGAAACCTTAAAACGCGAAGGCAACAATATCGTTTACGATTTACATTTAAGCTTCGTTGATGCTGCTTTAGGGATGAGCATTGAAGTACCAACCATCGATGGTAAAGCAAAAATCAAAATCGATCCGGGTACACAAAGCGGAAAATTATTACGCTTAAAAGGTAAAGGTTTGCCAGAAGTGAATTCTTACCATAGAGGTGATGAGATTATCCACATCAATATCTGGACACCAAAAGCTTTAAGTAGCGACGAACGTAATGCTTTAGAGAAATTACGTGAATCGCCTAACTTTAAGCCTCAACCGGGTAAAAATGATAAGAGTTTCTTCGAAAGAATGAAAGAATACTTCGAGTAATTAATTAAATATAAATTGAAAAACCGATGTCGCAAGCATCGGTTTTTTTGTTTTATATAAAGCATCATACCAAAACCCATGCTTTAGTGAAGTCAGATGTTACCACCTGACTATAAGAAATATCCCAGTAAACATGGATAATCCATTTCTCTGTATCAGATGTTACCATCTGACACCACGGGTATTTTAGTTTGTTTTTGGGTTACCATATCCATATAACAGGTATTAATCCCAAAACATGAACGAACTCACTACCGCTTTCAGAAAGTATCCAATAGCATCGGTAATATTTGCATTGTATTTAATCGGTTGGATTTCTCCGGTCCTGATTGAGATTTTCTTTGCTTCGACAAAAAAAGAATCGCAATTAAAAAACAATCATTCCCCGTTTGCTGGATTTTTAACACTTTCAATTTTCTACCTGTTAATTATGTTAATAATAGGTTTTGTAGCTAAGAGAAATAATTTCTATTTAAAGTTATCCGGCTATATTGGTATCTCATTAATTATTTTCAGTGCAATCTATAACGGATAATAAACCTTTTCATTTATAGTCTGTTTTCTATACATGAAATGGAGAATTGGTTGCTCAGGCTTCTATTATCGCGAATGGAAAGAGATTTTCTACCCAAAAGGTTTGGCACAAAAAGATTGGTTTAAGTATTATTGCGAGCACTTTAATACAATAGAGATCAATTCTACTTTTTATAAAATGCCAACGCAAAAATCGTTCGATAAATGGTATAGTGAAAGTCCGGGTGATTTTTTATTTACAATTAAGGCACCCCGGCTGATTACACATTATAAACAGTTCAATGAATGCGAGCAACTCATAAACGATTTTTACGAGGCCATTCAAATTGGGTTAAAAGAGAAATTGGGCTGTGTACTGTTTCAGTTTCCGCCAAAGTTTGATTATAGTGTAGAACGGTTAAATCTGTTGATCGAAAATTTAAGACCTGATTTTAAAAATGTGGTAGAGTTTCGTCACATCAGTTGGTTTGATGAAGAAATTTATAAAAACCTCGCTCAAAAAAACATCATATTTAGCGGTCAAAGCTACCCTTCTGCCCTACGTGATGATGCAATTCAGAATGCAGAAACTGTGTATTACCGTTTTCACGGGAAGCCTGTGCTTTACAAATCAGAATACGACATCAATGTAATTAAGGATTTCAAAAATCAGATCAAGGATACAGAAAGCGAAATTTTTGTATATTTTAACAATACCTGGGGAGTTGGAGCATTACATAATGCGAAACAATTGCAGGATTTAGTGAAATAGGTTTATTTTGTGAGGTCAGATGTTACCATCTTTCACCACGGGAATAAAGGCAGCGATTTACCGCTTAAAGGACACTGTTATTTTTACCTAAACCGACAAACCTGAATAAAATAAGCCTGATAGCTATGGTATTTAACTCTACTACCCTTAATTTAGCACCCACAATAACGAGATTTAATGGATAGCAGGAAATAGTTACCAAAGAACCGTTGTAAAGCTTTCCAAAACACAAAATTATAAACTATGCGCATTGCTGTTATCGACCTGGGCACGAACACTTTCCACTTGCTTATTGCTAAAATAACAGGAAATCAGCCTGAAATTTTATACAAAACCAATGTGCCTGTTAAATTGGGCGAAGGAAGAATTAACGACAATATTATCATTCCTGCAGCCTTTGAAAGAGGTGTGAACTGCCTTGAAACGTTTAGCCATACAATGGCTGAATATCAGGTTAGTGAGCTAAGGGCTACCGCTACTTCGGCGGTTAGAAGCGCAGAAAACGGGCAAGATTTTGTTGATGCTGTAAAAGAAAGAACTGGAATAAGCATCGAAACGATTAGCGGCGATGAAGAGGCTGAATTAATTTACCAAGGTGTAAAACTGAGCGGAGCAATTACAGAGATATCTTTGATTATGGATATAGGCGGCGGAAGTGTTGAATTTATCCTGTGCGATCCCGAAAAACTGATCTGGAAGAAAAGTTATAACATTGGGGCGGCACGTTTAATGCAGCAATTCTTTAAATCAGATCCCATAGCCGACGAGGAGAAAAATGCCATTTTATTTCACATTCAAAATCAACTGGCAGATCTTTTCGAAATCTGTGAAAAATACCATCCAGAAATTTTAATCGGATCTGCTGGGGCATTCGAAACATTTGCCGAGCTTATTATTAGAAAAAACAGCTTAAAAGCGGATATTAACACTGCCAAAACTTTCGCATTCAATTTCGACGACTACATTGCAACTTCGATCAAACTACTCAATGCTACGCATAAAGAACGGGCGGAAATGCCTGGAATGATCCCTTTAAGGATAGATATGATTGTGATTGCGGCTTTAATTACCAATTATGTTTTAGGCCGATGTAAAATAAACCGCTTAACGCTTTCTACTTACGATTTAAAGATGGGTGTTTTGGCCAGCCTGATATAAAAAATGATCCATACAGGATATGGATCATTGAGAGTTTAGCCTATATA
>NZ_JBFTQI010000088.1:0-11388 GCF_056398925.1 Pedobacter sp. 01T416_2 | reverse complement strand
GAGGAACAGCTTTCATAATGGCTTGTTCGATACCAGATTTCATAGTCATGAAACTCATCGGGCAAGAACCGCAGTTGCCTAAAAGCTTAAGCTTTACTGTTCCTTCAGATGTAATTTCTTCAACAGAAACATCACCTCCATCAGCCTTTAAATACGGCCTGATAGTTTCCAATGCCTGTTCTACTTGTTCTGTTAAATTCATTATATATATTTTAATTTATAAAAATAGTAATTTTTTAGCAATTCACCATTTGCGCATTGTTGATGGATATCTGTTGAGCAATTTTACTTGCAATATCTCCAAATATAACATCAAGCAGAGGGTTCTGGTTTAGTGCTACCGGTTTCCCTTTATCTCCAGCTTCCGAAATGCTTTGTATGATCGGAATTTCGCCTAAAAATGGCACATCAAAACGTGCGGCAAGTTCGGTACCGCCACCTTYTCCGAAGATATAATATTTATTCTCCGGCAATTCTGCTGGTGTAAAATACGACATGTTTTCAATAACGCCTAAAATTGGGATATTAATTCCCGGCATTCTGAACATAGCCAAACCTTTGTGCGTATCGGCCAAAGCAACCTGTTGAGGTGTCGTAACCACAACCGCTCCCGAAATTGGGAAACTCTGCGTAATGGTGATGTGGATATCGCCCGTTCCCGGCGGAAGATCTACGATCAGATAATCCAGTTCCCCCCAGTTGGTATCGTTAAACAATTGTTTTACTGCGTTTGATGCCATTGGTCCGCGCCATGGCACTGGTTGCCCCGGATCTGCAAAAAAGCCCAACGATAATAATTTAATCCCGTATTTTTCGATCGGCAAAATTTTGGTTTTACCATCGGCTGTTTCTTCAGCGCCTGGCTTCGCATCAACCAGATCGAACATGGTGGGTACCGATGGCCCATAAATATCGGCATCGATAAGGCCAACTTTGGCACCATCTTTAGCCAATACAACTGCCAGGTTACTTGCTACGGTAGATTTACCAACGCCTCCTTTTCCAGATGAAACCAAAATGATATTTTTGATGTTATCTAACGATGATGAATTGCTTGGTTGGGTAACCCTCGAAGTTACATTGATGATTACCTCTGCCGTTGGCGATACAAAATGCTTGATGGCATTTGTACAGGCGTTTTTCAGCATTTCTTTCATCGGGCATGCCGGCGTAGTAAGCTCCAATGTAAAATTGACCTGGTTATCTGTTATCTGTAAATCTTTAATCATGTTTAAAGTAACCAGATCTTTTTTAAGATCGGGATCTTCAACATTTTTAAGCGCATCTAAAACTTGTTGCGGGCTAATCTGCATGGTATTAATTTAAATTCAAAATTAACAAAACATAGCCACAAATACTTTTATTTAGGCTTTTTAACTGTAATTTTAACACGAAATAAACATTTAATTGTTACGTTTAAGCAATTAACCATTTTAACGACTATATGCGAATACCAAAAATTAAGATCCCCAAAAAATATTTAAAAATCGGAGCCTGGATTTTAGGTGTTTTTTTAGTTGTTTGTATTGCATTGGGTGCGGTAGCCTATAGCAAAAGGGAAGCACTTCTTAAAAAAATGGTGGCCAAAGCGATTGCCAAGGCCGACAAGGATTATGGTTTGGAGGTTAAAATCGGATCGGCCGGTTTTACAGGGCTTAGCACCGTAAAAATGACCAATATTTCTGTTGTTCCTAAAGATAGGGATACGCTTTCTAATATTGGCGAACTCAGTGTTGGTGTAAAACTTTTCCCGCTTATTTTTGGCAAAGTAAAACTCTCAGAAGTAAAACTTAACAATGGCTTTGTAAGTGTTGTACTTAAAGATTCGACCACAAATATCGATTTCATCTTAAAGCGCAAGAAAAAAGACAGCACCCAAACCAATGGAAAAGCCAACTTACCAGAAATAGCCAGCAACATCTTAAATCAGGTTTTATACAAAATCCCTGACGATATGGATGTGAAGAACATGATCTTTAAATTAAATGACCACGATACAGCCAAGTTGACTTTTGCAACAACGGCTACAATTGATGGCGGCGATTTAAAATCAACCATTGATGTAAACAATAACGAATCTACCTGGCATGTAAACGGTTATGTAAACCCAGGCAGCAAAGAATTGAGCTTTACCGCTTATGCTGATGGAAAAAAACTGGAATTACCTTACTTAAACAATAAGCTACACGCAAAAATCAGTTTTGATACCTTACAAACCGAGCTTAAAAATGCAAAATACAGCGGCGACGATTATAAAATTTCTGGCTCCTGGTCGGTAAAAAACATGCTGATTAATCAGCCACGCATTGCTTCGAACGACATCATTGTACAAAGTGCAAAACTGGATGCCGATATTTTAGTTGGGCCTAATTTCATTGCCTTAGACAGCACCTCAACAGCATACCTAAAAAATGCACAGATCCATCCTTTTGTTAAATATACTTTAGGAAAGAACAAAATATATGAGTTAAAGCTAAATGCCGAAGAACAGGATGCACAAGGGGTTTTAGATGCTTTTCCACAAGGCCTGTTCGAATCGCTGGAAGGATTAAAAGTACAGGGCAAGGTGAAATATAACCTAAATTTTTATTTAGACACTAAAGTACCAGACAGCGTGCGCTTTAGCTCTACCTTAACACCCGTTGATTTCAAAATTGTACAATGGGGTAAAACCAATCTGCAAAAAATCAACAGCCCATTTGTTTATACCCCTTATGAGTATGGCAAACCAATGCGCGATATTACCATAGGCCCATCAAACCCAAATTTTACACCTTTATCGTCAATTTCGAAAAACTTTATCAATGCAGTTTTAACAGCAGAAGATCCGTCATTTTTTACGCACAACGGCTTTGTTGAAGAATCGATCCGTAAATCAATCGCCGTAAACTTTAAAGAAAAGAAATTTAAACGCGGTGGCAGTACCATCAGTATGCAGCTGGTTAAAAATGTTTATTTAAGCCGTCAAAAAACCTTGGCCCGTAAAGCCGAGGAGATATTAATTGTTTGGCTTATTGAGCATAACCACCTGGTAAGCAAACAACGGATGCTCGAAGTGTATTTCAACATTATGGAACTAGGCCAGAATATTTATGGAATAGGTGAGGCTTCGCGCTATTATTTTGGAAAACAACCTGCTGATTTAACCATCGGTGATGGATTGTTCCTGGCGAGTATTGTTCCTAAACCAAAGGCATCGATGTATAAATTCATGGCTGATGGTAGCTTGAAACCTTACATGTTCAACTATTTTAGGTTTATGGGAAATATTATGGCAAGAAGGGGTTTAGTGCCGAGCGATACTTCTGGGTATGGTTTCTATAACGTACGTTTAAGAGAGGGGCTCCGCCAGTATTTAGCCCCTGACACGGCTGTTATTGATACTACAGCATTTGATGATGATGGAGACGGCTTACCGGTTGTAATTGTACACGACAAAAATAAAAGCTTCTTCGAACGCCTTTTTGGTGGCGGATCTAAAAAAGATACCTCAAGTAAACAGATAACCACGCCAGCCGATACCACTAAAACCAAAAAACAATTAAGGCAGGAGCGTAGGGAAGAACGAAGACGGCAAAAGGAATTGGAAAAGACTCAGTAGTAATCAGTTTGCAGTTGCCAGTCGGCAGTTACCAGTGAGCCAAATGATTAAACAATTAACCAAAATTAGTTTGGGGTTTAGAGATGATTAGCAGATTTAAACAATTAACCATGACCGAGTTTGCAATTGGTAGTTTACAGTTCTTAGTTAAAACCCACGATTAACCGATTCATACAATTAAACAACAATAACCTTTCAACAGTAACATGCACAAAATAAAAGTAGAGGATAAAGCGTTCGAGATATTTTTAGAGAACGATACCTTAAACAAACGGATCCGTTTACTGGGCATCCAGATCAATGTTGATTACGAGGCCAAATGCCCGCTATTTATTGGTGTATTAAATGGTAGTTTTTTGTTTATGGCCGATCTAATCAAGGAAATAAACGTACCCTGCGAAGTTGCTTTTATGCGTGTGGCCTCATACGAAGGTACAGCAAGTTCGGGAAATGTAAAAGAATTAATCGGACTGYCTGATAACATCGAAGGCAGAGATATAATCATTGTGGAAGATATTGTTGATACAGGCTTAACCTTAATGCATATTTTAAAAACGATAAAAGAAAAAAATCCTGCTTCAATTAAAGTAGCTTCTCTTTTGCTTAAACCAAGTGCTTTAAAATATGAAATTGAAGAATTGGAATACGTTGGTTTTGAAATACCTAACGAATTTGTTGTGGGTTACGGATTAGATTATAATGGTCTTGGTAGAAACCTGACTGATATTTACAGAGCAACCGAGGCATAATTTTTAGATTGTATTAATTTATTTTTCGCACCTTTGCCCAATAATTTCTAAAACAATGACCATACATAAAGAAGGCTACACTACCATTGCCTTAAGCATATTGTTTATCTTCGTAATCAATGCGGTAGTTGATTATAAATATCACGATATAACCTGGTTGCGCTGGTTCATTTATATCTTTTCAGCTGCATTATTTATTATTGTACTACAGTTTTTCCGAAACCCGAGCCGCAGCTTTTCTTCGGGCGAAAACCTGGTTATCTGCCCGGCAGATGGCAAAGTAGTGGTAATTGAAGAAACAGAAGAAGGAGAATATTTTAAAGATAAACGTTTACAGGTTTCGATTTTTATGTCGCCAATAAATGTTCACATTAACCGTAATCCAATTTCTGGAGTGGTAAAGTTCTTCAAATATCATCCAGGAAAATACCTTGCTGCGTGGAATCCAAAATCATCAACGGAGAATGAACGTACTACAACTGTTGTAGAGCATAAAAATGGCACCCCTGTATTGTTCCGTCAAATTGCTGGTGCTTTAGCCCGCAGAATTGTATGGTATGTTAAAGAAGGCGATCAGGTAGTWCAGGCTGAGCAATTTGGTTTCATCAAATTCGGCTCGAGGGTTGATGTGTTTTTACCCATAGGCACAAAAGTGAACGTAGAACTTAACCAGGTTGTAAAAGGCGGCATCACTACACTAGCTACTTTAAGCTAAAAGAACAATACAATTTATAATAAAAGCCGATTTAGTTTATACTAAGTCGGCTTCTTTGTTCATTTACAAATATTTTGGTGTTGATTTATATCCCTTTAAGATATTCTATATATATTTTAATTTAGTCGTCACCCTGAATACATTTCAGGGTCTATTCTGCAGGAAAAGATGCTGACCACGTAGTAGCTACAAGGCAATTGAAAATACTATTTCTACTTGTAAAATAAATTCAGCATGACGATCATCGGGTACGTAATCACTTAATCCATAGTATCATTACCTACCTCGTCATTATTACCTGCCGGAGCTGGCCTGTCGCTGATTAATCGTTGTGTAGGGTAGGCAAAATCCGACTTATTACGGATAACGATATCCATAATTTCAAGGTTGATCTCTTGTCTGATTTTAAGGAATTCGGCATAATTTAGCACGGTTACAAAATAGTTAACCTCTACATTTAAACCCGAATCGCCGAAGCTCTTAAAGGAAGCATTTCCATCATCACTGGTACCTTGATGATTATTGATGTAACTTTCTATCTCGGTAATAATTTTTCTAAGTGACTCCGAATTGGTTTCGTAAGTAAGCCCGATAATAAAAGAGACCTTGCGCGAATTCCTGAGCGAAAGGTTTTCTAAAACACCATCAATCATACCCCTATTAGGTATGGTAGCCATCGTTTTTTCAGAAGTTCTGATCCTTGTGCTCCTAAAACCTACTTTTTCAACCGTTCCTTCCACACCGTCAACCTTTACCAGATCGCCAACGGTAAAAGGTTTATCTAAAAAAATGGTGAATGAACCTATTAGGTTTTCTAAGCTCTCTTTAGCAGCCAAAGCAATGGCAATACCACCGATACCCAATCCTGTAATCAGCGTTAATACATTAACCTCGAAAACAAAACCCAGAAGAGTAAAAAAACCGATAAAGATTACGATCGTTTTAAACAGCTCTTTTAAAAAGGGCACCAGTTGATCGTCGGCCTTATTATCTGTAAGCGAAGCTTTATAAAGAAGCACATGGCTAATGAAGTCGATTATCCTTAAAATAATCCAAAAAATAGACAAGATGATCCCGAACAAAAATATCCGGTCAATACAATCGCCAATTGTTACAGGTATTAACTCTTTAACCTTGCCAATTAATTTGCTGTAATGGAATACAGCCACCTCTAACGGATGTTTTAACTGGTTGATGGATAGATAAAGTGTGGTTAACAGAATAAAAACCTCTATCGGTTTAAGTAAAAGCCCAACGAACGCTTCATCGTGAGATTGATTAGAGAAGTTTCTAAAGAGCTTAAACAGCAGTTTACTCAAAAGTTTTGATACAATCCTTTTAAACATTAAGCCTAAAAAAAGTATCCCTCCAAAAAGGAAATAGGCTTTTACGGTGTTACCCCAAAAAACTTGGTCGAAAAAAGCAGAATCTAACATTTAACAAAGGTACAAACAAAAAAACCTCCACGAAATTAATCGTGAAGGCTATATCTTATAATAAAGAGTATTATTTTCTCAAAGATTTGATACGAGCAGCTTTACCAGTTAAAGCACGTAAATAGAACAATTTCGCTCTACGAACTTTACCATAGCTATTTACTTCTACTTTCTCAATGTTTGGAGAATTGATAGGGAAAATACGCTCAACACCAATACTGTTGCTCATTTTACGAACTGTGAAAGTTTCGTTAGCACCAGCACTGTTACGTTGTATTACAACACCTTGGTAAATTTGGATACGTTCCTTATTACCTTCGCGAATTTTATAGTGTACGCTCACTGTATCGCCAGACTTGAACGCAGGAAAATCTTTTTTCGCGATGGCCTGCTCTTCAACAAATTTTACTAAATCCATGATTTTAAGCTATTAAATCGATATTTCATCCCGTGAAAATCGGATTGCAATATTAGGGATTTTTTTTGAGAAAAAAAAACCTATTTTAATTTTTTCCACATTCTTTATGAATTCCACATTCGATTGTGTTAAATGCTTCTATTCCAAAAGATCAGGAGAGCACTTATTCCCTAATATATGGCGAATTTAGTGTTTAATATCCTGAGGTAAAATATTTACCTATTGATGGTATCAAGTGTGAATAATACAATTAGGCAAGGTTTCCTCCGCTTTTATTATCTTTTCTAAAATGGTATCCTGACTTTCTTCCATCCCTTCGTCTTGAGGCGATATATACAGTTCTTTAAGGTTTTTTAAATCTTTTAAAACCGTTATATCTTCTAAGCGAATTTTAGTCCTCCAGATATCGAGGTATTCCAGATCGGTCAGTTTGTTCAGATAAGGCAAACACGCTTTAGTAATATTTTCATGCTTCATCAGGGTTAAATCTTTAAGTTGCCTAACATTGCTGATCAATTTCACCCCTTCATCGGTCACTCTCGTTTCTTTTAAATAAATACTCCCCATAACCGAAACTTTTGCAAAAAGCATGGCTAAATACTCATCATCAACCATCGAATCGATACTGGCAAAACCAGGCAGTTCTGTAGGGATATTTTTAGCTTCGGTAATATGTCCAAAATGCCACCAGAACTGTTTTTCTGCGCCTTTGAGTTTCATTTTTATTAATTAAGCAGGCCAGGGTTTTAACGACCAGTCCTAATACACGCCATAGCCTAAAACGCCAATTTTTTCCTTTTCATCGGCATRGGTAACAAAATTGTACTTCGTTCCGGATTTGCTCCAGATATTTTTATTAACCGGCTGCCCATCTATAGATTGTTTAACAACTTTAGCTGTATATCCTTTATTTTTTAGCTCCATATCGATAAATGCCACATTAATCGCACCTGAAAAAATGCAAACTATAGTCGAAATTTTACCACTTTTCGCGTAAGACACCTCCATCATGTCAAATTTGGAGTCGAAGGCCAATATTTCTTTAACATCACCTTCCCCTTCTTCAACGTCTCCTTTTTCAAAACCTTTATCCTTCATAAAGGAGTTGATGTTTTGCCTTGTGGTTTTATAAAAAATATCGTTAATAAGGGCTAATTTTTTGTTCTCGTAAGTCTCCTGACCAAAGGCAAAAAAGCCATAAAGCAAAAAAAACAATACTGTTAATTTTTTCATGTCTATGTTTATTTATCGTGTAATTTCTTTACCTGTTTTATCCATCGCTCCCCATCTGCCGTTTAATCTAAACCTGGCCACTCCATTCTCAAAGCTACCAACCGCATCGTATTTAATCGGTATAACTTCTTCGCCTGTTCTGTTTATAAAGCCCTCTCTTCCATTAAGTCCAACTTTAGCTAAACCATCCTCAAAATCAGCAATGAACCTATACTTGAAAGGGATGATTTCTTTTCCGTTTTGATCAATGGCGCCATAGAGTTTATTCTTTTCAACAGGAGCAACCCCATCATTAAAATCTTTTGCATAGTCGTATTTAAACTTTGTAAATTCTTTGCCCGTTTTATCGATAAAACCCCATTTGTTTTTTAGTTTCACACTTGCATAACCATTTTTAAAGTTATTTCCGTCTTCGTACTTTAAAGGAGTGATTTCTCTGCCCGTAACATCAATAAAACCATATTTCTCGTCTAGTCTCACCTTGGCAATACCTTCATAAAAATCAAAGGCAACATCGTATTTTAGAGCGGTGATTTCCTTACCCTTTTTATCGATATAACCCGATTTCTTATTTAGCTCAACCTGTGCAAAACCATCTTTAAAGTAAATGGCATCATCATATTTGAATGGGATAACTACCTTTCCTGTTTCATCTATAAATCCATATTTCCCATCTAGTTTAACCGCAATTAATCCCTCGTGGAAGCTGTATCCGGTCTTTTCGTATTTAAAAGGGATCACTTCTTTTCCCGCCTTGTCTACAAATCCGTATTTTCCACTTTCGTTCTTTTTTGGACTTAAGTCTTGTGCATAACCCGTAATAGCCAGCACACTTAGTACTGCCGTAAGTAATTGTTTCATTTCCATTAATTTAAAGGGTGTATTGCTTTTATTAAGCTAAAGTATGCTAAAGATACCCGGGCAGAAATACCCAATAAAGGGTATATTTACATATACAGAATTAATGAAAAAGTTAAAGACTAGCGATTGGATGGGATGTTGATCTGAATAATAGTGCCTTCGTTTCTAACACTACTGATTTCGAAATTACCTTTGTAGTAATTTACTCTCTTTTCGATGTTTTCGAGCCCAAAGCCCCTGCTTGTTTTCTGCAGATCGAAGCCGAGCCCATCATCCGTAAATTGAAAATGGTAATTTTTGGGATATTTATAAAGTTCGATGGTGATTAACTCAGCGCTACCATGCTTAATGGCATTGTTTATAACTTCCAGTGCGATAAGATATAAATCGTAAATCCATTTTTCATCAATTTTATCAGGAAAATCGTAACAGAAAAGCTCAATTTTCGCGTCCGTCAAACCTGCGTTCAGACTTGAGATCTGGCTTTGTAAACTAGATATCAAAGCGCCTTCATCAAGTGCTTTCGGCAGAATTTTATGAGAGATCTCTCTGATATCCTCAGCCAGTTCGTTAATTGTTTGCTTGGCAAGCTCGGCATTCTTCATGTCAAAAAGATGAATAATATGCGCAATCTTGCTCCCTACATTATCATGAATAATGTTAGCGATGTTTCTCCGCTCACGTAGCTGAACCTCACTAATGGCCCTCAATGAGCTTTCTTTTTCGAAAATAACCTGTTGCATCAGCTCGTTGTTCTTCAAAAAAATATCGATGTAATTTCTTGATAAAACGTAGCCGAACAAAAACACTTCATAAAGACCGATAAACAACATCCAATTATCGCTCAGTGATTTTGGAATAATTTCAAAGGTCTTTAAAATTAAGCACCCACCCCATACAAACTGCGGAGCAAAGGCAAGAAGCGCATAAATAGCCTGGGTTTTTTCAATTTTTAGATGCGTTAATGCCGCCCAGAAAAGTACGACGATAGAAGCCAGGAATATGATGTAGCCTAACACAAAAAAGTAACGAAATTCAAAACCCTTATAAAACACCAATAAGGAAATAGAGATTAAAATCAACAAAAAGTTTATGCCACCAAGCACTATGATTAACTTATGCTTAACGGGCTGGTTTTCTTTTAACTTTAAAAAATATCCAAGAAAAATACTCAGGGCAATATACCAAAGTGCTCCAGTGTAAACCCGGCCCTCGCTAAAAAACCTAAACTCGGGAAATAAAACGTGCTTGGCGAAATTGGTTGTAATTGCTGTGTAAAACACCGTTAATATAGAATAGCCAATGTAATATCCGTATAACTTGTTTTTAGTCATGAAAAACAATATCCCATTGATCATGAGCAGCAAAAACACCATACCGATAAAAAAAGATGTCAATGCTGTTTTTTGAGATGATTTGCTTTCTAAATAAGCTTGATCTTCCAAACTATAAGAAAAATCTAAAAAGGAAGTCTCTTTTTTAACCCGTACCCAAAGTAATTTTTCTTCCCCTGGTTGCAGATTAAGCTCAAATGCCAGGGTTTCAATAAACGGACTCTGGCCAACCGTTCTATCGCCAATGGTTTTAATTAATCTACCATCATAAAGGCTAAGGCTATCGATATGGTTGTTGTTAAAACACAACCATGTTTTAGTACTTTGTGAAGTGTTTATATTTTTCACAATAAATCTGCACCATACCGCCGCATCTTTGTTGTAGCCGATATTAACCTTGCTATTCTGCTTAAACGGATGAAATTTTTGTTGTTGGAGTATCCCGCTCGTCCACGATGAATTTTGGTCTACAGCGTAGCTGGATATTACAGATATTGATTTGTTTGTGATTTGTGCACAAGAGAGTAGCGGGAATAGCAGAAAGCTAATCAAGTAGATTATTCTCATGAGCAAACTTAATGAGCGAACTGCTGTTATTGATTTCCAACTTCCGGTGGATGTTCTTCCGATGGGTTGTTACGGTTGTTATGCTGATAAATAGGACTTCAGCAATTTCCTTACTGGTTAATCCTTTGATAATTAATTTAATAATCTCTTTTTCCTGTCTGGATATCCGGAATTTATTGACAATTGAACCATCAATGGCACTATACACACTCTCGCCTTTTTTATAACTCTTATTGGTATAAAACGTTGTGTCTTTATTTGATTCGATAATACTGATAAGCTCTTCGGCAGGTGTTTCCTTTTTCAGGAAAGCATTCACACCTAGTTTCTTTGCTTTTTGAATCAGAAAATCTTCGTAATAAGCAGTGAGAACAATTATTTTGGTGTTTTTTAGTTGGGATCTGAGTTCTTCGATCAATACAAATCCATCAAAGTGGTTAATATTTAAATCACAGATGAAAACATCAGCAATGT
>NZ_JBFTQI010000087.1:0-11556 GCF_056398925.1 Pedobacter sp. 01T416_2 | reverse complement strand
CCACAATGTTCCTTCCATCAAGCATTTCGTATACCTGACTTACATAACCGTTGGTACCTGCTATAGCTTTGAAAGTAGGGTCGATCTGAATCAGCCCCGTTACGGTAAAGGTTGGACCAATAAATAACTGGTCGCCAATGGCGATTGATGTTACACCCGTACTTCCGGTTTCTGGAACTTTAACCGTAATCTCTGTGGCAGTTACACTAACTACCTCAGCCTTTTCGCCGTTAAACATAAAGGTTAATTGATTTTTATATTTATCAAAGCCTGCAGCTTTGATGACTACAGATGTACCTACAATTCCAACAGTAGGAACAGGTACATCAGTTTGCGAAATGGCCACACCTAAGGGTGATTTAGCATCAGCATAAGGATCAGGGATCACATCATCTGCCTTTTTACATCCTTGAAAGCTAAAAGCAATCAAAGTGATTATTGCGAATATTAATTTAATTTTTTTCATCGTTTAATTTCTTGAGGTAACACCAGATGTGATTTTATTTCGAAGAATCAGAAGGCAATAACCCGCTATAATACACATCACTAAAAAAATCACTTCGGTTAAATCCAAAATAAGCACCACCTATCAAATCGTTAAAGGCCAAAGCATGTACTACACCGTTGGTGGGTTTTATATCAGATGATGATACCTTATTGATGTACCAATTATCATTCGGTTTTGAGGCATCTGGAATGTAAGTTAAAACCAATTGGCGGTAACCAATATATTTGATGTTGTTGGCAGTAGCATAGGTTACACCGATGTTTGAGATATTACCACCAAGAGAATAATACAAACCACCCGGATAAACACTTTTAACATCAAAATCTATTTGCTGATAGTCTTTTAATCTGTTCACACCTTTAAACATGTAGCGCTGCAGATATTTCCTCCAAATTAACGGACTAATCTGATCCAGTGTTTTAACGGTATCTTTTCCTGCGTAAAAAAGAAAATTATTTAACCCACCATCTGTTCTAATTGTTCCAATTGTTCTTTTGATTACATCATCATCGGGTGCAAAAAAAGTAAAGTCCTCATTAGAAAAGGTGCCTTCCATACCCGCCAGCTTTACAATTTTGGCTATGGTATCAAAAGGTACTTTTTTAGCCTGTAAATATTGAAGCATATTGCCTTCAAAGTTAGGATTAGCCAAGCCTCCATCACGGTAATACTCATCGCGTTTACAAGCATTTAATATCAGCAGTACAGCAGCACAAGCAAAAATTAGCTTTTTCATATATCTTTTGTTATAATAATTAATTACCACCGTTAACCCAATAATCATTCAATTTCATAAATGGGTTGTTGTTTAGCGCACCCGAGCTAATTGGCCAGGTCCAGGCACCACGACTAAATTTATCAGATGTAAGCACGTTGTAAGAATACTGACTATTTAAAATTCTCTTCGTTCTAACCAAATCGAAGTAGTGGTGCCCCTCACCGATAAGTTCTCTTGAACGTTCGTAAAAAATAAATTCTTTAAGATCTCCATTTGAAGATGTATATGGAGATGCGCCAGCACGGCCTCTTACCATATTTACCAGTTTTATGGCTTCTGTATTTTCATCTATATTTGCAAGCGCTTCTGCCGCCAGCAGGAGTTCTCCACCATATCTAAAAATCATAAAGGTATTATCCGGATTGGCATCTTCCTCACCTACAATGAATGAGTTCTTTGCATATTTTAATAACATGAACTTGCCATTGTCGGCAAAAATATCTTCATTAAACCAGGTTGTGATCCTTTTGTCGCCTCCATCCTGAAAAAGTTTCTGCATATATTCGCCCCTGTAATAAGCAAAACTTACGCGGTGGGTATATTCGGGTCTTTTGTATGGGTAGTGCAAAAACATATCGGCAATTGGTGCAACATTCAATACGGCATCTCCATAATTTATACTTTGATAAAATTCGAATAAGCTTTCATCCGAACGCCCCTTGATCACTGTGGACCAGTCTGAAAGTGGCAATAACCGATAGGCATTACTTGCAACCAATTCCTTACCCAGATCTGCAGTAGCCTGATAATATTTTCTTGCGTTAGCGCCGTCAAAGCCTGCGTTCCACATATTCATCTCCATCATTAAGGCAATGATGCTGCCTCTACTTGCCCGAACGCCTTTTAAAGCAGGATCGCTATAGGTAAATGGAATTTGATTTTTATAACTATTTAAATCGGCAATACATTTATTTAATACGGATACAAAATTTTCGCGGGGTAAGGGTGTAGAATGAAATGCATCAGTATAATACACTACATCGCCAAATAACCGCACCATGGTAAAGTAGCAAAGTGAGCGAATAAATGCGGCTTCGGCCTTAAACTGTCCTTTTTCTGTTTCAGTAACACCTGGAACACCCTCATCTAATTTCGCGATCAAGATATTGGCACCTTGAATTGCCCTGTAATAACCGGTCCAATCTGTTATTCTATCAAAATTATAATAGTCCCAAGGCTGCCCTCTTCTGATCAGGTTTAATAGATCATTTCGACCTAAGAACTCCACATATTCGCGGGATGCGGCATTGTCAGACTGGCTTTCGTGCAATACCTCGCCCGATCTGTATTCTCCAACCGCACCAACATAATGTGTTTCATTAATTTTGCTAAAAACAATCCTCGATAGATCATAAATGTTAGCAACAACATCCTCTTTGGATTGGAAAAAATTATTTCCAGTCAACTTATCTAATGGTTGTACGTTTAAAAACTTTTTACATGCAGGCAAGCAAAAGGATGCTGCAATAACTAAAGTATAAATGATAACTTTTTTCATAATAAATATTTTTAGTTGCCTGTATTAAGTTCTAAGTTTAAACCTATATTATAAGTACGTGGTACAGGATATCCGTTAGAAATATCGCGACCTAATGCGGTTACGTTTTCTGGATTAGGGCCACTATACTTAGAAAATGTAATTAAGTTATTGGTAGAACCAAATATCCTTAAATTAGCCAGTCCGAATCTGCGTATCAACTTCTTATCGAACATATAAGAAAGCGTTAAGTTGTTAATTTTCAGATACGTACCCGTTTCCTGCCATAAGGTTTGATCGGCTCTTAATGGTTGAATATTTCCATAACGGCTAAAATCATAAGGGTATGGATATTTAGCAACATCGCCAGGTTTCTGCCAGATATTTAAATCGCCTAATGGTACTACAGCATTTAGTGCATAAGGATCTCTCATGATGGCAATACGATCTGCAAGCGCATTATTTAAGATTGTTCTATCGGCTGTATAACTGGCGTACATGTTTAGGCCCCATTTTTTATACCTCACGGTGAACGATAAACCACCTGTTAACAATGGTTGTGAGTTTCCGGTAATTTCGTAATCTCTGCCATCCAGAATATAATCGCCATTTACATCCYTTAAGATCGGGTCTCCTCCGTAAAAGAACGTATTATTTGTTTGGTATCTTTTTCCGGTAACCGGATCTACAGGTACATCCGCATCTGTTTTGTAAACCCCTTGGTTAATTCTTAAATAGTTTGATAGGGTATTTCTGCCTACTCGGAAAACATTATGCTGCAGATAACCAGAACCATCAAAGCGGATATATTGCCCATTATACTCTTCAGGCAATTTTAACAGCACATCGCGGTTATAAGCACCGTTTATCGAAAAAGATAAATCGAAATCCTTGCTGGTAATGGCTTTTACATTTAAGCTAATCTCGGTACCATAGTTGGCGATACCCAAATCGTTACTCGATAGTTTATTAAAACCTGTAATATTTGATAAAATACGATCGAACAATAAATTATCTACCTTTTTAAAATAACTATCCACAACGATCGAAAATCTGTTTAAGAAACCAATGTCGAAACCAAGGTTATACTGGCTTGTAGTGGTTGGCTTTAAGGCCGGATTTGGAATTAAATCGTAATTGATACCAATGGTTTGCGTATTGTTGTAATTTCCATTTAGGTTATAAATACCATAAATACTTTGAAGATTACCTGTTGGCACAATATTTTGGCCCCACGTTAACCTTAAACTACCATAGTCTAACCATTTTTGATCGGTCAACCAGTTTTCTTTGTTGAAATTCCATCTTAAACCTATTGAAGAGTTTTTAGAATATGGATTTTCCAAACCGCTTGATGAGGTACCATCTAAACGGTAAGAGAACTCGGCTACGTATTTTTTGTCGTAATCGTAAGACAGCGATCCAGCGAAAGAGGCAATTGTAGCATTTTTATAGCTACTTAAAACCCCGCCACCTCTTGAGTAATAACCATCGAACCCTACTGGCCCCTGAAGCTGATCGTTTGGAATTCTTTCCTGCCGGCTTATTGATGATTGGGAACCTTGTTTATAAATTTCGTTAAATGTATTGATAAAGAAATTATGCTTTTCACCTAATGTTTTGGCGTAGGTGATTGCATTTCTATTATATAACTGGAAATTTCTGCCATTATAATCATAAAGTTTCGCAAATGATCCATTGGCCGCAGCTGGTGTAAATGTAGTTTCAGTATCTGAGGTATAATCATAACTCAAGGTAGAAGATGCTGCGAAACCTGGTATAAATTCGTAACGGGCATCGATATTTGCTCTTAAATTTCTGGAATTATTATCGTTTAGCGTTTGCAAAGCAGATAATACCCCACCAGATGCCTGATAAAAAGACGGAGGAGGCAAAAGTGTTGACGCCTGACCGTTTGAAGCTACACCGGATTGAAGTAAGCCTGCACCGTTACCTTTATTCTGCTTACCTACCGAACCATTAACGAAACCGAAAAATCTAAATTTATCGTTCGGTTTAAACTCCATGTTCATGTTTAAATTGTAACGGTTATAACCCGTGTTTTTAATTACACCTTTTTCGGCATAATAACCCATATTGGCTTTGTAATTAAATTTTTGGTCGCCACCATCTAAAGCCAGGTTATGACTTTGGTTAAAGGTAGTTTGATAAAATACATCCTGCCAATCGGTAGAGTTATTATAGTACGCATTTAAACTATCGGCAAGAAAAGGTGTATTGCTAATTCCCCTGATCTGATTAATGGTCTCTGCGTTTAAAATAATTTGCTGAATTTTTAATTGGCGTTCTGAATTACCTCCTAATGTTTCGCGTAATTTAGGCGGAGCATTAACGAAAAAGTTCGTTACATATTTAATACGCGGCACTTTAGAATTACCTCTTTTTGTGGTAATGATGATTACCCCATAAGCACCTCTGGATCCATACATGGAAGTTGCCTGTGCATCTTTCAGGATTTGGATATTTTCGATGTCCTCCTGAGGGATTAGCGAAAGCGGACTTACCCCAGGACCTTGCGTTTGAAAACCAAACTCTGCTGCCTTATCTGCATCTAAAGGCACACCATCAATAATATACAATGGCGATGTAGGTTGTAAAAATGAATCGTTACCACTACCCGAAATACTTAAGCTTGATAAACCACGAAGCTGTACCGATCCCCTAAAACCAGGGGCACCAGTATTGTTTTGGATATTTAACCCCGGTACTTTACCCTGTAAAAGGGTTTCAATATTTGATACAGGAACATCTGCTACATCTTTAGCTGAGAGTGAAGTTGAAGAGCCAGTAGAAGTTTCCTTTGGCCTGTTTTGATAAGCTACAATAATAATCTCACTCAAATCTTTACGATCCTCGCTAATGGTTACTGTGATATTGGTTTGATTGGTAATTTTAACTGATGAGGTATTGTATCCTAAAAATTTAAATAAAAGTGTTCCTCCAACAGGTACGTTAACCGAAAACTTTCCATCGCCATTTGTTTGCGTTAAGCCTTTATTTGTGCTTTGCAGAATAACAGATACGCCTGGCACCCCCTGTTTGGTATCTTTATCCAGAACCCTGCCATTTACAATAATATTTTTTTCTTGCGAATAGGCATTTGTACCACATATTATACATACAATAAGTAATGTATATAAAAGTATATTTCTTTTCATAATATTAGCTTTATTGATTAACTATTCGTTAGCAAATTTTGGGTTCTCATTTTTGAAATAAAAGACGATTTCCCAGTCGCCAGCCTTATAAATAGCGAAATCGACACCGAAATTGGCCACCGTGCGCGCACCCCCAAAACCAATCCGGGAGTAACTCAACTCTGCTTTTGCCCTYGATCCGCCTTTAGCATAAGATGTAGGGATTTCTACCAATGGAATTGGATAAGCAACATCATACTKAACATATTTATCGGTTTTTTGGATATTGAAACCATGGATCATTTTATCCCAAACCGTTTCATTGAAAAACTTAGGATCGATTGGTAAAGAATCTTTACCCAAAACCACAATGCGTAACGAATGTCCATTACCTCCTGAGGTTAGTGGACGGATGTAAACAATTGCATCCTTTTTATCATTGTTGCTCACCAGGTTTAAATTAGAAGTAGCACCGATAACATTATTCAGATAAGGACGGATGTAATCTCTCAGTTTTTTGTCTAACGGAAATTTCGGATCAGGGGCAGGCAAACCTGTATAAGCATTAAAATCATTCGATGGTTCGTAAGGGCGCTCTCTAAAAGGTCTGATCTGAAAATCTCTGATCAGGCGCTCGCCACCGGTATTTTTAACCTTTACATCAAAAAACCGTGTATCCTGAGAAAAGTTGGTACTATCAATCGGACGGGGTTTTAATATCTGGTTGGTTGCTGATGGCCATAAGATGAATTCACCTGATGAACGTATTTCAAATATTGGATGTGTTTCGATTTTTCTTTTGGCCTCAATTTCAGCCAGGCTTTTTTCCAAACCGGTATAAGGGGCTGTCCATACGTAAGTTGGCGCGGTTGTAAAAAGATCGCTCACGGGCTTTCCATCTCCAAACCTAACGTTTACAATTTCGAACGTAATAGGATTGGTTGAGTTATCGCTATTAAAGCCACCGATAAGATTGGTTCTTCCAATTATTGGCTCCAGAATTTTATTGCTAAAATTCACATTATTACTGATATAATCTTTCTCATCGGGTAAATCGAAAACCTTTTTACAGCTACTGCAAAGGGTTACAGCAAGTAAAAGGAGCGCAAAATATTTATATATGATCGATTTCATCGGGCTATTTATTTTAATGTTTCTATTTCGCATCACTATTTCGTTTTGTTTATGGTAAACTCAGCCAACTGGAATGTACCACTGTTTCTGAGCTCGGTAATAACAACGCGGTAAAATTTGTAGGCAACCGTATTTGTACACCTAAATACTTTTTGCTGATATCTTTCTTCAAAGAAGAAGTTAGACCTTCTATCCAATTCTACCCAGCTTGAACCATCCATCGAGCCTTCATAAGTCCATGCTTTTGGATCTCTTTCGTTGGCATCATTTGCAGATGTTAAGGTATATACGGATGAAACAGCAGGTGTTTTAAGCTCAAACCTCATCCATAGTTCGCCTTGTAAGTCGGCCAGAAATTTAGTGTGATCATCACCATCGATTACTTTTCTCGAATTTTCCCCACTGGTTATACCTCCACCATTTTCGCGGTTTGATGAAAATATACCGCCAATTTCAAGGTAAAGGTTTGGTGGTGGTGGTACAAAAGTTAACCGGGTAACGAATTCGTTAAAGCCAAATACGTGATCGGCACTGATAACGTGTACGACCCCATTTTTGGTTTTAATGTTATTTGATGATGTTGTACTGGTTGCCCAGTTGCGAACGAATTTGCTTTTTTTGGTATTATCGAAATTAATAACCTCCGGTCCGGCACCAACCTGACCAGAAGCCGATATTTTGGTTACACTCGCATGCATTGGATAACCAATATGTACACTTTTCAAGTCTAAACCATCTTGAAGTTTTAATGAATCGGTTGTTTTCTTACCTCTAATAATGTAGTACGAGGTCATCGTATCTAACTGAACGGCATCAATATTGGCCAAAAAAAGTGGATCTTTATCAGATAGTTTTCTTAACGTATTTAAGTTCCGTAAAGCCAATTGGAAGCTTGGATTGCTTACTGCAAATAGCGTAACATTACTATCGGTTAATGTTTTTTTCAAACCCATCCTGTCAATCGCTACAATAAGCGAATCGAAAACACCTGGTTTGCTTTTCAAATAATCGTAAGTATTGCCGGCAAAGGTTACATTCTGATCTGGCGCATCGTAAAACCCTCCATTCTTCTTGCAGGCAGAATTAATTAGCGTTAGCAACGATAAGATTGCCAGCGCGCCCATATATTTTATTGAATTTTTCATATTCGTTATCATTAGCGCCAGTAAGCATTTTGGGTTAATAAACTATTTTGAGCAATCAGCTTTCTTGATATAGGCCAGTAAATTCCGCCAGAATTAATGAGATTCATAAATTTGGCGTCGTTCTGTTTGATCTTGTTGTAACGGATCAAATCATACCACCTTGAGCCTTCACCCAACAATTCGCGGTGGCGCTCTTCGAAGATTAATTTAATTACGTCGTTTATATTTATAGAAAATCCTTCATCATATCTTCTCACCATCACAGAAAGTAGTTCACTTACAGCCCCCTGTTGGTCGCCCAAAACTGAAAGCGCTTCTGCTCTTAATAACACGATATCTTCTAAGCGGGTAAAAACCAAAGCACTGGTARAATACCTGAAGTTTGGATCGGTACCACCGCCCTGGATCACTTTGATTTTGCTGAAAATGGGATACTTACCGTTTAGGTTGGTAAAATATCTTCCATCATATTTTGCCTGTCCTAAAGTATCAACCGCAAACCTTTGATCTTTTGCAATATTGAAATATTTAAGAATTGAATCTTTCGGAAGATAAATGTCTGGAACTGACTTAGTCATAACCGGTTCCGCTAAAGTTAACTCTTCAATATGCCCGGTAGATGAACCATCCACATGGCCATAATCGGAGTTAAAACCGAACATCTGCCTGGTGTTCTTATTGTAGAAAAATCCATTGGAATTTGACAAATCAGCACTTCCTGTAAAACCACCTGAACTTCTGCCATAATTATCTTCAACAAATTTGGCATATTTAGAAACGTTGGTATAATCGCCATTCCAAGCTGCCAAATGAGCTAAAACAGCATATGCCGTAACTTTTGTTGCCAAAGCACCACCCCATCTTCCCGAACTTTCATTGTAATAATCAGTTGGCTGCTGCACATCACCACCACTGTAAATAAATGGCAGATCAGCTGCTGCTTTTAAAATTTCCTGTTCGGCCCATGCTAAAATCCTAGCCTGGCTTTCGCGGGGTTTATTGGTAAATTTACCTTCGTCTGAAGAGGTAATAAATGGTACATCGCCCCAGATTCTCACCATGTAGAAATAGGCAAAAGCCCTTAAAAACCTGGCTTGCGCAATATCCACGGTCATGTTATTGCTTGTGTATCGTTTATCTGTTTCTTTTACATGCCCAATATTTTCCAAGAAAACATTGGCGCCGTTTACAATGGCGTAAAACCTGGTCCAATCAGATAAGGCCTCCATTACGGGATATGCCGCATTTAAATTGTTGCCAATTACAGCCTTTAAATCCTGTCTTTTTGGACTTAAAAATTCTCCCGTTCTCACATCACCATAAATCCAGTGACTGTTGTTATCTGATAAAGCAGCCCGTGTTAAAGCATAAACCCCCAAAATTCCCGATCGGGCATCCTCTACTGTATTCCAGGCATTTTTTTCGCCTACAACCCTGGTAGAATCGGTTTCTAAAGCCTTATTACAACTCGAAAAGGCAATTATAGAAACCAGAAGTATGTATAATATATTTTTCATCTTACTTGATGTTTTGTTAGTTCTTGTTTTCATCTTATAGCTCCATTTTAACACCTAGGGTATATGTTCTCGGAATGGGTTGGCCATAACCCGTATCAACGCCGTCGTAGCTAACCAGTTCAGGATCTTGACCGGTGTAAGGCGTGATGGTGAAAATATTACTCACTGCACCGTATACGAAGAATTTGTTAATTTTAATGTTCTTCTTATTGAGCAGATTACCCAGTTCGTAACCTAATGAAACCTGTCTTAATTTTAAGAATGAAGCATTCTCTAAAAAAAGATCCTGATCTGCACGGTATGGGATTACCGTACTCCAAGGATTGTAAAGAGGATATTTCGAATAATCGCCACGTTTCTCCCAGAAGGTAATTTCTTTAACAGAATTGATATCTGTATTGCCTTCGCGGTTAACAAAATCAAAATGGTTAGCCATCTCCTGGTTGATTAGCTTTCTTCCTAAATTAAAGTAGAAACTCGTAGCCAGGCTCCAATTGCCATATCTAAAATTGTTATCGAAACCACCTGCAAGGGTCGGTAATGAATGGCCTTTTAATACTTTATCGTTATCATCAATAGTATTATCACCGTTTTGGTCTTTCCAACGTGGATCACCGGCCTTTAAAACAATTCCCTTATATTTTAATTTTTGTCCATTAGCCACTGGCACATCAGCATCTGAAGTATAAATGCCATTATTCTCCAATAACCAATATTGATCCACCGGCTCGCCAACTTTTAAAAATCTGTTACCTACTACCAACTGATCTAATCCTCTTGGCAATGCTTTCAATTCGTTAGCGTTGTGATTAAAGTTTAAGGCCGAATTCCATGAGAATTTACTTTTTGCGATTATCTGAGCATTCACTGTAAAATCGATTCCCATGTTGTTAACAGACATTCCGCTTTCGATAGATTGTTTATAACCATATTCAGCATAAGCAGGGATACCAATTAATTGGTTTTTATCGGTTTTGCTATAAAGTTCAACAGAAACGTGAAGACGGTTTTTCAACATCGCCACATCGGCAGCAACATTAAGTTGATCTGAGTACGACCAAGGTACACCATAACCTACCCAACCAAATTGATAAGGACGTGTTAAAACACCGAATGCATTATATCCAGGCACCGTTAAGTTACCGGTATAGCCAACTGAGGCTGTATATTGTGGCCCCTGTGTATAATTATCGTAACTAAAAGTGCGCCCCATTCTACCAACACTTGCACGCAATACTAAATCATCAACCAAGCTGTTATCTTTCAAAAATTCGTTTTTGATATTCCAAGCTGCAGAAATAGTTGGCGAATAAAACCAACGGCTTGTTGGTTGTGCATTTGAAGAGCCATCTAAACGTAATATTGCCGATATGAAGTATTTATTGCTAAATGAGTAATCGGCTTTTCCATAGAAAGACAATAAGTTATCTTCTGTTTTATCTAAAAACCGATAAGTCAACTCTCTTGGAAAGGCAACTGGCGTTAAATAACCACCGTTAACACTTCCGTTATCGTTTATTGGTTTAGAATCCAATAAGTTAATTTTAATATAATCGTTAACACCTTTATAGGCATAAGCATTACTATATTTATAGATATCCCATTGCATTGTTTGTCCTAACGCAAAATGAAAATCATGAACCTTATTCAGATTCAAATCGTAAGTCACTTTGTTATCCACCATTAATCTTTGGCTAAAGCCATAATAATTGGATGCATAACTGTTTCCCTGCAAAAGCGTTCTGGCATAGAAAACATCTCTATACCCCGCCATAATAATTGGATGCATAACTGTTTCCCTGCAAAAGCGTTCTGGCATAGAAAACATCTCTATACCCC
>NZ_JBFTQI010000086.1:0-11651 GCF_056398925.1 Pedobacter sp. 01T416_2 | reverse complement strand
TCCTAAATATGGCGTAGCAAATACACCTCAATATGGTTCCTTCGACAAAAAGCGCGGYTCGGATGCTGCATTTGCCCGTATAGATTGGCAAATTAATGACAGAAATTTATTAACCATTCGTGATAATTACACAAACGATAGAAATCCGTTAGGTTTAGCAGATAACACCGCGATAAATTTCTACGAAAGTTATGGTAACGATAAAAATGTCGACAATAATTTATTGGCCACTTTACGTTCAACCATAAGCAGCAAAATCACTAACGAATTAAAAATACAACATTTATATACTTTCCAGGCGAGTACCCAAAATGACGAATTAACAAGTGCCATTCCAAGAGCAATTGTAGGAAATATAAAATCTGACCTTGCTGATGGCACCAAGGGTATCTCTACTGCAATACAAATTGGTGGCCACCGTTTCGGACAAGAAGGTTTTACCAATAATGTTTTCCAACTGGTAGATAATTTTTATTATAATACCGATAAGGTTAAATATACATTTGGTGTTGATGTGATGTATACCAATGCAAAATCTCTTTATGGTAGTGAAGTGAATGGCCGTTTCGAATACTCAACTTCTCAGATTCAAGATCCTGCTTTTCCAAATGACCCTACAAAAAAGATCGAAGTTCCAGCGATTACAAACTTTAATAACCTTGCTCCAAACAGATTTTATCGTGAAGTACCTTTGGTTGCAGACCCAACTGTTAAAGCCGGCATTTGGAACGCCGCTATTTACGGCCAAATGCAGACTAAATTGGCAAAAGGTTTAGATTTTATAGGTGGTTTACGCATTGATTACAGCACTTATCCAAAATCGCCACTAAATCAGCAACTATTTGATGCTATTGGTGTGAGAACAGACCATGAGTTAAAACAATTTTTAATTCAGCCAAGAATTCAATTTAACTGGGATATTAATGAAAACCGAACAGACTTTGTTCGTTTCGGAGCAGGCATTTTCGGTTCGGATGTGAACAATTATGTGACCATTAATAACTTAACCTTTGATGGTAAACATTTAGCAACAGTTGATGTTTTCGGCGCAAATGTACCAACACCAAACTTTATAGGTTATAGAAATGGTACTGTTGCTACACCTTCATTAAGTGCTTTACAGGTACCAACTATCAATACTTATGCAGAAGATGCAAAAATTCCAGTGGTTTATAAAGCCAACTTATCATACAGTAAATTAATCACCGATAAATTTAAGGTTGGGATTACGGGTTACGCAACATTAGGACGTAACAACTACATGTATGTTGACAAAAATATGGCGGCAAATCCATTCTTTACCCTTCCTAACGAAGGTAACCGTGGTGTATTTGTACCAACGTCAAGTATAACAGCGAGTAATGGTGTTGCCGATTGGAAAGGCGGTCGTTTAACTAATCAGTTTGGCCGTGTGTTAGAATTAAATAGTAAAGGTAAAGTAAATCAATTCGCTATAGTTATAGATGCGACCTGGAATTATTTCAAAGATGGAGAAATCTCTGCAAGTTATACTTATAACGACACAAAAGATAATACCTCATATAATGGCAACGTAGCAAACTCCGCTACTTTATCTCTGCCTGTTAAAGATGATCCAAGAGATTTGAGCAAAATGTCTTATTCAGATAATCAGTTCCGTAATAAGATTGTTATTTATGGAACGTCGCCAAGTTTTTATGGCTTTAGATTAGGCGTTCGTTACTCTGGTATTGGTGGAACACGATATAGCTTATTGGCTGGCGGCAATATTAATGGAGATTTTGTGGCTACAAATGATTTAGCTTTTGTATTCGATAGAAACAATCAAAATATTGCTGCAAATATCCGAACAGGCTTACAGACATTATTGGATAATCCAGATGCAAGCCAAAGTTTAAAAGATTATATTAATAAATATTCTGGTCAGATAGCAGAGCGAAATGGCGGCGTAAATGACTTTTTTGGTATTGTTGATTTAAAATTAAGCTATCAACTACAATTAAATAAAAAGCACAGTATTGAATTCTCTGGAGATGTGTTTAATTTTGCAAACCTACTTAACAAAAAATGGGGTGTAAATGAAACTTTGGGCAACCAGGCTTTATATGCTGTTAGCGCATTCGATGCTACAAACAAAGCTTATACTTATCGTGTAAATAACACAGGTATTGTTACACCATCAGGTAACCCTTGGCAGATACAAATTGGTTTACGTTACGGATTTTAACAACCGTTTAGCTAAGTTTCTTAGCTTAAAGTCATAAAAAAAGGGAATGGATTTTTATCCGTTCCCTTTTTTTATGTTTGCATTAACAAACGGCAAAACTTAATGGGATTATTACTTAACTACCTGAAAAACCACAAGTGGATTGTGGCCTTAGCGTTATTGCTAGCAGGCATAAATATTGGTTTTTCACTTTTAGATCCATACATCACCGGTCGGATTTTAGACCGTTTTATCAATAAAAAAGATTCGTTAACGTACAACCAATACCTCTGGGGCTCCTTGGGTTTAATCGGGCTGGCTATTGGCGCAGCCATGGTTTCGCGTATCGCTAAAAACTTTCAGGATTATTTCACCAGTGTGATTGTTCAAAAAGTTGGTGCGAAAATGTATGCCGACGGCTTACAGCACTCTTTAAAATTGCCTTATCAGGTTTTCGAAGATCAACGTAGCGGAGAAACCCTGGGTATTTTACAAAAAGTACGTTTAGATTCGGAGAAGTTTATCACCGCCTTTATCAGTATCCTTTTTGTTAGTTTAATCGGGATGATTTTCGTCATCGTTTATTCGGTTTCGGTAAGCTACAAAGTTACCCTGGTTTATTTTTCTGCTATCCCGATCATCAGTTTTGTAAGCTGGTTTTTAAGCCGCAAAATCAAAACCATTCAACGCTCTATCGTTGGCGAAACCACAGCTTTGGCAGGTTCTACAACCGAATCATTAAGAAATATCGAATTGGTTAAAAGTTTAGGTTTGGCCGATCAGGAAATTGATCGATTGAATAAAACCACCTACAAAATTCTAGGTTTAGAGCTTAAAAAAGTGAAATATGTACGCAGTATGAGTTTCGTTCAGGGCACTACCGTAAACCTGGTTCGAAGTACGATGGTACTGGTGCTGCTTTTGCTTATTTTCGATAATACGATTTCAGCCGGGCAGTATTTTTCATTCCTTTTTTACTCGTTCTTCCTTTTCGGACCGCTACAAGAACTGGGCAATGTGATTTTAACCTGGCGTGAGGCTGAAGTTTCGTTAGGTAACTTTAAAAAGATTTTAAGTACACCGATTGATAAAAAACCTGAGAATCCAACTTCTATAGCAAAAATTAAGGATTTAACCTTTAACAATGTGGGTTTCAAACACCTAACAGCCAATAGAAATGCCTTAGATAATATTTCGTTTAAAACCCATCACGGGCAAACCATTGCATTTGTTGGTCCATCGGGTTCTGGAAAAAGCACACTGGTAAAACTATTGGTGGGTTTATATCCGGCAAAAGATGGTGAGATTTTATACAATGGTATCCCAAGTAACGATATCGATCTTGATGCCTTACGCGAGAAAATCGGTTTCGTAACGCAAGACACGCAATTGTTCTCGGGTACAATAAGAGAAAACCTGCTATTTGTTAACCCTAATGCTACGGATGAAGAATGTTATAAAGTTTTAAACCAGGCTGCTTGTCAGACACTTTTAGCCCGTGCCGATAAAGGTTTAGATTCGTTAATTGGCGAAGGTGGTGTTAAGGTTTCGGGCGGAGAGAAACAACGTTTATCAATTGCGAGGGCATTGCTCCGTCAGCCAGATATTTTGGTTTTTGATGAGGCTACTTCTTCTCTGGATTCGATTACAGAAGAAGAAATTACCAAAACCATCCGTTCGGTATCTGATCTAACCGATCACATTACCATTTTGATTGCCCACCGTTTATCGACCATAAAACATGCTGATAAAATTTATGTATTAGAGAAAGGCCAAATTATTGAGCAAGGACGGCATGAAGAACTAATTGCACAAAATGGTTTATATCAGGCTATGTGGCGCCAACAAATTGGCGAAAGAGTTGTTGAAGCTTAGGAACAAAAAGAATTTGTCATGTTACTAGCTCAAATAGAAAGCAACCAGATCGCAATTATCATTATCATAGCGGCCATATTATGGCTGGCCTTAATATTAACGGCATTGTATCATATATCGAGAAACAACAGCATCGGTTTCTCGGTAAAGGTGCTTTGGTTTATCATTATCCTGCTTGCTCCCTTTTTAGGTTCCATTATTTATCTAATCTGGGGCAAGAACAAGAAGTTTTAATTTACAATGGTCCGTATCCTCACGGACCATTTTTGTTTTTAACCACCAAGAAACAAAGGCACAATGTTTTTCTTGCATGAGGGATAGCAGTGGAAATCCTTTTTTGATTTTTCTTCAAAAAAGATTGTAACGGATAGCCCGACCCTTGCGCAGCCTGGGGCATGCCCAGATTATTTGCAACAAACTCGGCATAATGATGTTTAAAAACCGCTATCTAACAACCTTATTTTTTATAGCATAATAACTACCGTGAGTAATTAAATTTCAGAGTTGTCAACTTTCCAGCAAAAGGCTATTAAAGTTGGCAACTCTACACAGGGAATCGTCATCCTGAATTTATTTCAGGATCCACTTAGCATGAAAATCCGTATACCGAAATGTTTAGGCAGCAACTAAACAACTTTAGTTGTCTGTTCATTAATATCCTGCAAACTCAGTTTCGTTAAAGATTTCGTCTTTAGCCATGTAATTCCAGCAATTGCCAATGTCATCGTTCCTCCAAAAACTACCGATGGGATGGTACGCATCAACTTTGCGGTAAGACCCGATTCGAAAGCTCCGATTTCGTTTGACGACCCAATAAACATGCTGTTTACTGCCGATACACGTCCGCGCATTTCGTCGGGTGTTAACAATTGCATAATGGTTGATCTGATGATTACACTTACGCTATCAAAAGAGCCTTCTAAAAAGAGAAAGAAGAGCGTTAAGTAGAAATTTTTAGATAAACTCCAGCAGATGATGCTTAAGCCAAAACCGGTTACGGCGATCAATAAATTTCGCCATGGTTTGTTCATCGGCGAAAAACGCGTCATAGCAAGCATCGTAAAAACAGATCCTGCAGAAACAGCGGCCCGCATAAAGCCTAAACCCTCGGGTCCAACTTTTAATATATCATTTGCAAACACGGGCAATATGGCTACCGCACCACCAAAAAACACCGAAAACAGATCCAAACTCATTGCCCAAACCATCATTTTGGTTTTAAACACAAAATTTATTCCTTTAAGCAAACTCTCTTTAATATTTTCTTTGGGCACAAACTGCGGAGGGTGTACTTTTAAAAAGAAAATACAGATAAGGGCTATAAATACAAAAGAAATAATTACGATATAAGTTATGGTAATACCGAAGAAACCATAAGTTATTCCTCCTATTGCCGGCCCTAAAATAGAAGCCATCTGCCAGCTCGAACTGCTCCAGGTACTTGCATTTGGATAAAGGTTTTTTGGTAAAATCTGAGCCATTAAAGAGAATGTAGCCGGGCCGAAAAACCCTCTTGATATCCCCATCCCAAATACGAGTACATACATAATTAAGGCAATTAGATTAACCTTAAAATTAAACAGGGTAAAAATAATATCGAACTGCCCAAGGTTAAACTGCGGTAATGTTACCAGCAGCATAATGAGGGTACAAAGAAATACGCCTCCAAATACTTTGAGCAATAAGCCCCTTTTTTCGCTCTTATCTGCAACATAACCTCCGTATAATGCAATCCCTATAGCAGGAATAGCCTCACACAGGCCTACAAACCCTAAGGCCAATGGATCTTTTGTTACATGATAAATATAAATCCCAAGCACTACTGCCTGCATTTGATAGGCAAATGTGAAGAAAAAACGCATGCCTAAATAAGAGCGGAACTCCCTAAAGCGCAATGCGGCGTAAGGATCTGGTTTTGTAATAACCGAATTGAGGTCTGAATCTGTCACAGAAAAAAGTTTATTTGCAAAACTACGCTTTGAAAATTAAATACGGGAATGGCCAAAGGCTTAAGCTTACCTGTTTTTTCTATTGAAAAGTAAAAATATCCGATCGACCAGCTCCAAATATTATTGCATAAAAAACCCGATGAATAATATTATCCATCGGGTATCTAGATTGGTTAGCTTAGTAACCGGGGTTTTGTTCTAGTAAATTATTTTTGTTTACTTCATCTCGACTAAATGGCCTGAAATAAAGTTTATTGTCCCAACTTCTGTTTTCTTGTGCATTTTCTACAACTGGACTATAAGTATAATCATATACAGTAGGGTCATAATGGTAAGGGGCAGACATCGTTTTACCTGGTTTAAATTTACCCGTAACTTTGATGTAAGTAACCTTTCTGCCTAGTGTTTCGCCAGCAATTAACCATCTGCGCGTATCGTGATAACGTTGTTCTTCATAGGCCATTTCTATACGGCGCTCATGGCGGTAAACCTCTCTAAGGCCAGCCTGATCTGTTGCTGTAACCGCAGGCATACCCGCCCTGAAACGAATTTTATTCAACCAGTTTGTGGCATTACTCAATTCGCCAAGCTCAATACTCGCTTCGATATAATTAAATACCGCTTCGGTATATCTAAAGAAAGGCCAAGGCACATTTTGCGACATCGAGGCATCTACAATAGTTGGATCTGGATCGATAAATTTATGGTAGTAATAACCTGTCCAGCTGCCGTTCCAGTTTTCGATAGAACTTGCGCGTGTATCTAAACCTCTAAAGTCAATTCTCGTATTGTTATCCATTAAATCGTATACTCCAGTTTGGATTTGACTGGCAGGATCGACATTACCAGATGCTTTATCGCGGGGTTTCCAACCTGCACCATCATATAAAACTGTAGCGTAAAACCGTGGATCTCTATTTACATAAGGATTTGCTTTCTGTACCGGATCGTTCCAACTAAACTTTGTCCCATCCATCATTTCATAATCATCAACCAATAACCCAATTGGCGTATTTCCAGCCCAGTTATGGTAACCGTTCGGGCCATTTTGCTGTGCATGTTTGATATTGCTTTGGATGATAAAATAGCGGGCAAAAATAAGTTCAGATGCAGCTGATGCATCAATATTTGGTGCCTTGCTTGCTCCACCCATAGCTATACTTTTATAATTTAACCGGCCATCTGTTAGCGCAGCAGGGGCAGAAAGATTTAATTTATAACCAGTACCTAAATCCATAACGGCTTTGGCAGCAGTTTGGGCTAATTTATAACGGTCTGCTTGATTTCCACTCGCATAGCTTAAGAAATCTAATTTTTGCGCAGCTATTCCTGTAATTTTTGCATTAAGTTTCGCTCTGTCATGCAAGTCGCTTGCCGCATAAGTCAGCACTCTAGATTTTAATGCCAGCGCAGCAAGTGCAGTAGTGCGGCCTTTATCGAGTGTTTTACCTGTTAACAGCTTATTGGCTTCATCGCAATCTTTAATAATAAAATTCACACATTCTTCGTAAGTGTTGCGTTTTAATTTAAAATCATCAGTTAAAGCGTAGGTTTTGGTAATGATAGGTACGGCTCCATAATAACGCAATAACTGCTGATAAAAGTAAGCACGTAAGAAATAAGCCTCTCCCAGTAACTGATCTTTTAACGATTGGCTGGAAAGTCCATTATCGCCACCAACAATCCTYTCTACAGTGGTGTTACAAGCCCTGATGCGGTTATACATCTGTTTATAAGCCCAGGTATCATCTACCCAGCCTAATGTAGATGGGTTAATGGTTGCATTGTTGATCAGGTCGATTCCCCTTGTTGGGTGGGTAAACATCGCTTCATCCGAAACAGAAGCCAGCATTTGCTCAGAAAAACCGCCATTCCCCAATCCGTTATAGATATCGTTTACAAAAGCCTGTGCAAGTGCAGGGTCTTTCCAAACCAGCTCCGAAGATATTTTATCGGGCGGGTTTACATCCATAAAATCTTTCTTACAAGAAGCTGCAAGAAAAGTTATAAAAACCAATATATATAGATTTATATTTTTGTTTGTTGCTTTCATATTTTTCATCCTTTAAATTTATTTTCAACTGCGATGAAGCTATCATGATTTAAATATTCAATATGTGATTTTAAAAATGATGATGGTTTCATTATAGTTAATAAACTGTTATACATTTTTAAAAAGCGGCCTTAATTCCCATGTTGATTACCCTTGCCTGAGGATAGTACTGACCACTTGTATTGGTTGATTCAGGATCCCATATCTTGATTTTATCAAGCGTTGCCAAATTGAGGCCGTTTGCATAAACCCGTACACTGTTTAATCCAATTTTTTCAACCCATGTGGTTGGCAATGTATAACCCAACTCGACATTTTTTAGCCTGATGTAATTGTTGCTGCGCAGCCAATAGGTATTATTTAAGGCATTATTACTATCGGTATAATAAGTAGCGCCCCTGTTTGATAAACGTGGGTTTACTGAACTCGGATTCTCGATACTCCAGCGATTTTGATACGACCATTCTAAGAAATTACCTATATCCCCAGATTCGGTTATCCCTACGATTTGCATCCCCCCTGTGGCCCCCTGGATAAGTACAGAAAGGTCGAATCCTTTATATTGCAAATTCAAGTTTAGCCCTCCGGTGAAGGTTGGTGTTCCGTTTTTGTCTAAACGTATTTTATCATCCGCATTGATTTTACCATCATTATTAGTGTCTTTAAATTTCATGTCGCCAGGGCGAAGATTGCCGGTAAGTGCACTATAATTAAGCGTATTGGCATTAACTTCTGCCTGATCTTTAAAAACACCATCATAATCGTATACCAACCACGAGCTAGTTACCCTACCAGTAGAACGTTGCCACTCTGGGGCACCCGGTGTCTCATCCCAAAATATGATTTTATTTTTAGCATAACCACCATTTACACTCACGCCATAATTCCAATCACCTACGTGGTCGTTATAACTTAATTTAAATTCGAAACCTTTGTTATTTACTTTACCCAAGTTAACAGGCGGTAAACGGTCTGTAATCCCTGAACTTTCTGGAACCGAACTTCCTCTGCTGATCAGGATATTTGTACGTTTATTGTAGAAATAATCGAACTCAAGAGAGAGTTTGTTTTTCAAAAAGGATGCATCCAAACCAATGTTCGTATTGTTAGCAACTTCCCATCCGAAATCTAAATTAGGCACCTTGCCTTCGGTCAATGATTTTGTAATCAAATCATTAAAAACATAACTTCCAAAATTCATTAAGCTGAGGTACTGGTACTCTTGCAAGGCATCTCCAAAGTAGGCTTCAGCACCCATTTGTCCCCAAGAAGCTCTCAATTTTAGATTATCCACAAACCTAACATTGTCTTTAAAAAAGGGTTCTTCAGATAAGCGCCATCCCACCGATACGCCAGGGAAGAAACCAAAACGTCTGGCAGTTGGAAAAATATAAGAACCATCTACACGCCAAAGAAATTCGGCCAGGTATTTTTCTTTATAATTATAGCCTGCGCGTCCGAAATAACTTAATCGTGCACGGTTGAATAAATTGTTCGGGTCGCCAGGATTATTACCTAACGACTGCTCTTTCTCATCACCTGCCAATAATTGCTCAATTGCCGATGACAAGAAATATCTTCTGAATGCAGTAAAACCATCATTCGTTATTTTCTCGCGGGTTACACCAGCCATTAATCCTATAGTATGATCGCCGATTTTTTTATCATAATTGATCATACCCGTTAAGTTTACAGCCAATTGGCCGCCAGCTGTTTCTCTAAGTCTTGGATCGGTATATTGAGATCTTATTGTACCTGTTAATACAGGCGTTACTCCATCCGCTTGAAAAGTCTTCTTGTCCCAATCGTAAAGTGTCCATGGTAATTGCCAGTTTTTTTGCCTTCCAGAATATTTATCTATGGCTGCAGTACCGGTTACTTTTAATCCTTCTACACCTGGGATTTTAATTTCAACTTTACCTGTTGTTTGAAAGTAATCTCTGATATCTTTATTGTACCCTGTTAAATCAGTAGTAGAAACCACTGGATTATAACCATATTCAATATCTCTACCCGGCAAACCGTTAGGCCATATGGCTATTTCATTAGGACGTCCTCTCATTAAAAATCTAAATATATCGCCCGCACTAACCGTCGGAAAATTGCGGTTTTCCTCTCTCGCAGTTACACCCAACGTCGTGGTAATATATTTACTTACTTTTGCTTCCAGGTTAAAACGCATATCGTATTGCTGATAGCCAGTAGCAGAATTCTTATAGTATGCATCTTGATCAAGATAGCCGAGTGAAACCAGATATTTCACATTTTCACTGCCACCATTAATCTGAACATTATGTCTTTGTTGAGGCGACCAATTTTGAAAAACAGTTTTAAACCAATCAGTATTGGGATACCTTAAAGGATCTGAGCCGTCGCCGAATTTCCGGATTTCATCTGGTTTGTAAGCAGCATTAATCGTTTTACCGCCGGTAGATAAATAAGTACCTGTTGTTTTGAAACTATTCCACGCTGCCGACCATTCATTCGGATTAAGATCAGAGCCGAAAATATTCAGTTCATTTAAAATCTCAGCATACTGAGTGGAATTGGCCATTTTAGGTGTGCGTGTAGGCTGTTGTAGGCCATAACTAAAATCGTAAGAAAATTGTGGTTTCCCCGATTTTCCTAATTTGGTAGTGATGAGGATTACTCCATTTGCAGCCTGCGAGCCATAAATAGCTGCAGATGCATCCTTTAGCACCGATACACTTTCTATATCGTTCGGATTTAACCTTTCGATCCCACCTGCGCGGTTAGGTATTCCATCGATTACAATTAAGGCATTATTATTACCAAGCGAATTTATACCGCGAATCCGGATCGTCGAGCCGTCGTATCCAGGCTCCCCGCTTCCTTGTAGTGCCGTAACGCCAGGTAAACGACCAGCCAATGAATTGGTTAAGTTTACTGAAGATGATTTAGCCAATTCTGTACCTTTAACCGATGCTACAGCACCAGATACAACTGCCTTTTTTTGGGTTCCATACCCTACCACTACTACTTCGGATAAGTTTTGGTTGTTTTCTAGCAAACGGACATTAATATTGGTTTGGTTTTTTACCTGAATCTCTTGATCTACATAACCTACATAGGTAAATACTAAAGTAGCATCTTCGGGTACTTTTATGCTAAATTTTCCGGAAGCATCTGTTACGGTAGTTGCAGCAGCTCCTTTTAATTTAACACTTACTCCAGGAATCGGACCTTTAGCATCGGTAACCTGTCCCTTCACAATAATATCCTCAAGCGGAGGTCTGTAAAAATCAAAGGGTTCTTTTTCGTGCAATGATGCTTTAGCAGACATGCTGGTAAACGGGGAAAAAACAAGACAACCACCGCAAACAAGAAACATGCTACTTCTGGCAAAAGTCTTCCATAGATTTTTTTTCATAGTTTTCAATTTATTTTGGTTAGATAATAATTGTATTATAATTTAATACTCATAAGTAATATCGAACTGTCATTACACAAATCAATTATACATGACTTATCGACATAATTGCTTACACCACTTAACATCAAAAAAATTAAGGCTCCCTTCTAATTATGCCAATAAATCATTGTCAACCATATCAAATCGGCTTTAATT
>NZ_JBFTQI010000085.1:0-11761 GCF_056398925.1 Pedobacter sp. 01T416_2 | reverse complement strand
TTTCTGAGGCTTTAGATACCTATAACCATGCTTTTGGAAGTACAATTGGTGGTTTGAACAGTACTTTTATGCGTAACCTTTGGGCGTCAAATATCAGTCGGAATCCATCTGTTGGGATGTATGGGGATTTTGGTTTTGCCAATAATGTGATCTTTAACTGGTGGAACAGAAGTGCCGATGGTGGCGATAATGCTTCATTTTATAGTTTCATTAACAACTACTATAAACCAGGACCGATTACTCCTGCAGGGGAACCGATTTCTTATCGTATCTTAAAACCTGAATCGGGCAGAGATAAAAAGTTTGCCAACGAATTTGGTAAAGCTTATATAACCGGAAATATTATAGAAGGAAACGAAAAGGTAACCAAAAATAATTGGGATGGTGGTGTTCAACCTGAAAGCAAAAGAGATAAACAAAAGTTGTTAGATTCGATGAAAGTGGATAAACCTTTGCCAATGGCGAAAATTTCCATCATCGATACCAAAAAAGCTTATGATTATGTTTTGGCCAATGCTGGTGCATCTCTTCCTGTTAGAGACGCTGTTGATCAACGTATTATTAAACAGGTTACAACAGGCAAAATTGAACATGTGGAAGATGGGAAATTGCCTGCTCAACAAAGTTATGTAAAACGCCGTTTACCGGCAAATTCCTATAAACAAGGTATCATTTCTGATATCGCACAAGTTGGCGGTTATCCAGAATATAAAGGAAAACCTTATGTAGACACAGATCATGATGGAATACCGGATGCCTGGGAAACAAAAAACGGACTAAATCCGAAAGATGCTAAGGATGCCTCAAAAATTTCGAAATCAGGTTATGCCAATATCGAAGTTTATTTAAATAGCTTGGTGGATATCAATAAAGTGAGACCTTAAGAAAGGAGAAAGGCCAAAGTTGAAAGCGGAAAGGCTTGGCAGTCGCATAGCAATTTTGCTTTTCGGCTGTCGTCATGCTGAATTTATTTCAGCATCTTTCATGCTATAAAGACCCTGAAATGAATTCAGGGTGACGACCGTTCATAGATTGTTGACAAAGAAAAAAACATCAATGCCAAAAACTAACCACATATTAAAAGTTATACAACTAAAAACCTTACCGTTTTTGGTAATGGCGCTTTTGGCGACTAACTTTTCGTTTGCCCAAAAAACAAAACCGGTAGAGCCACCAAAACCTATCTTTAAAGGGAAGGATGGCAAAATAGCTTATACACCGGATACAGATGGAAACCGGATTCCCGATTTTTCTTATGCTGGTTACATGGCAGGCGAAAAAGCCATTCCTAATGCAACAATAAAGGTCATTGTTCCAGTTTCAAAGGGCGATGCCACCTTAAGGATTCAGTCAGCAATTAATTATGTTTCGAAATTACCCCTTGGTAAAGATGGTTTACGAGGTGCCGTTTTATTAGAAAAAGGAACTTACGAAGTTGCCGGAACATTAAGGTTGTCAGCTTCTGGGGTGGTACTACGGGGAAGTGGAATGGGTGAAAACGGTACAAAGATTTTTGCAACTGGTTTAGACCGGATTGGTGTAATCAGGATTATAGGTCAAAAAAACAGGATAGAAGAACAGGCAATCGCGGTTACTGATCCTTATGTGCCCGTTAATGCAAATAAAATTACACTGTCTAATGCCAATGGATTTAAAGTAGGTGATCAGATCATCATTAACAGACCTTCAACTAAAGAATGGATCGAAATCCTCAAAACGGTCGAATTTGGGGGCGGTGAAAGTGCTTTGGGCTGGAAACCAGGGACAAGAGATATTCATTGGGATAGAAAAATTATCGCCATAAATGGCAATACAATAACTTTCGATGTGCCAATTACAACAGCTTTAGATGCTAAATATGGTGGCGCAACTGTTTCGAAATATAAATGGGATGGAAGAATTACGCAATCTGGTGTTGAAAATCTGAAAATTGAATCAGATTATCATAAAGAAAATATTAAAGACGAATATCACCGTTGGACAGCTATCTGTTTAGAAAACGTACAAGATGCATGGGTTCGTCAGGTGGTTTTTGAGCATTTTGCAGGTTCTGCAGTAAATGTTTTGGAAACTTCAAAAAGGATTACTGTTGAAGATTGTAAATCGTTAGCTCCAATTTCCGAAATCGGTGGCGAGCGCCGTTTTACCTTTTTAACAACCGGTCAGCAAACGCTTTTCCAAAGGTTGTACTCAGAATATGGCTACCATGATTTTGCAGTAGGTTTCTGTACTCCAGGCCCCAATGTTTTTGTGCAGTGTCAGTCTTATTTACCTTTCAGTTTTAGCGGCGCAATTGATAGCTGGGCATCAGGTGTATTATTCGATATCGTAAATATTGATGGACAAGCGTTGAGTTATTTAAACCGTGGACAGGATGGGCAAGGTGCTGGCTGGAGTGCTGCAAATAGTGTTTTTTGGCAATGTAGCGCCGCAAGGGTTGATAATTTTCAGCCACCAACAGCTCAAAACTGGGCTTTTGGAACCTGGTCTCAATTTGCCGGAAATGGCTATTGGGATATGTCAAACGAACAGATTCAGCCGCGAAGCTTATATTATGCCCAACTAAAGGATAGATTGGGAAGTGAGGCGGATAGCAGGAATTTTGTGCTACCTGTTGAAACGGAAGCATCAAGCAGTCCGCCTGTAGATGTGGCATTAAAACTGACAAAATTAGCCTACAAACCTGCTTTAACCGTTTCAGAATATATTGATGCAGCTTCTGACAGGAATAAAATCCCTACAGATGCCGGTTCGGCAAAGAGCATTGATAAGATCGGCTTAGATCAAGTTATTCAACCTGCTCTTGCGGGTGCGATGGGCATCAAAAATGGTTGGTTGGTTCGTGGCAGCGAAATCGTTCTCGGCGGTCGTCAGGATGTGCCCTGGTGGAACGGAAGCCCCCGTCCGTATGGATTAAAAAATGCCAAGTTTCATATCACACGTTTCGTTCCTGGTCGTTCAGGTAATGGTTTAACAGATGATCTGGATTCGATGACCGATGCCATGAAAAACGGTCAGGTTAAAGTGCTAGATCACAATTATGGCCTATGGTACGATAGAAGAAGAGATGATCACGAGCGCATCCGCCGTATGGATGGCGAAGTTTGGGCACCTTTTTATGAATTGCCATTTGCTCGTAGCGGACAGGATAAAGCCTGGGATGGTTTGAGCAAATATGATATTACCAAATACAACCTTTGGTATTGGGACAGGTTAAAGCAATTTGCTAATCTGGCTGATCAAAAAGGCTTGGTTTTAATCCACGAGAACTATTTTCAACACAACATTATCGAGGCCGGGGCGCATTATGCCGATTTTCCTTGGCGTACCGCAAACAACATAAACGACACAGGTTTCCCTGAACCTGTACCATATGCCGGCGACAAACGCATTTTTATGGCTGAGCAGTTTTACGATATCAGCAACGAACACCGCAAGGCAATCCATAAAGCTTATATCAGAAAATGTTTAGAGAATTTTGATGGAAACACAGGCGTTATCCAATTAATCGGTGCCGAATTTACAGGTCCGTTGCACTTTGTTCAGTTCTGGATCGATACCATTAACGAATGGGAAAAAGAAACAGGCAAGCACCCAATTATCGGTTTAAGCGTAACCAAAGATGTTCAGGACGCGATTTTGGCTGATCCAAAGCGTGCTGGTGTTGTTGATCTGATCGATATCAGGTACTGGCATTACCAGGCCGATGGAACGGCTTATGCGCCACAAGGTGGTTTAAGTTTGGCGCCACGTCAGCATGCACGTTTGTTAAAACCTAAAAAAACATCTTTTGAAGAAGTTTATGATGCTGTTTCAGCGTATAAAAATAAATTTCCCGAAAAAGCGGTGATTTATTCAGGAGATAGCTTTGACAGTTTCGGTTGGGCAATTTTAATGGCAGGAGGTTCGCTCTCCAATGTCGATGTAATTGATGCTTCAATTTTAACTGCGGCATCTTCGATGAAACCCTTTTTACCTACAGATAAATCTGCAAAACAATATGGTTTAGAAAACCCTGGCAAAGCTTATATTTTGTATAACGCTTCTGCTAATGGCATCAACCTCGATTTGAGCAAAGTATCTGGGAAATTCAATGTGAAAGTGCTGAACTCCAAAACAGGGAAACTGCTTAAAGAAGAGAAAATTAATGCCGGCGCTATTGCTAAGTTAGAGAAGGTTGGATCAGGAGACGAAGTCATTATCATCAATAAAATTTAACATGAACATTAAATCTAAAATATTTCTGCTTGTTGTGGTTTCTTGCTTAGCTTTTGGCTGTAAGAAAAAATCGCATTTTGGTGATAAAAGTCTCTTGGTTTCAGAGAATGGAAGATATTTAACCACCGGTGATGGTAAACCATTCTTCTGGCTTGGCGACACTGGCTGGTTATTGTTTGGCAGGTTAACAAGAGAAGAGGCAAATACTTATCTCAAAGACCGCAAACAAAAAGGTTTTAATGTCATCCAGGTAATGTTATTACATGATGTTCCATCGAGAAATGTATACCTCGATTCCTCAGTTGTTCATGCCGATGTTTCAAAACCGATGCTTACCCCGGGCAATAATCCAAAAGATTCTTTAGCCTATGATTATTGGGACCATGTTGATTACATTATCGATAAAGCCGCCGAAAAAGGTCTCTATATGGCATTAGTGCCTGTTTGGGGTACAAATGTTAAAGCTGGAAAAGTTAAAAAGGAGCAAGCAAAAGCTTATTCTGAGTTTTTGGCGAAACGTTATAAAGAGAAATGGAATATAATCTGGCTCAATGGCGGCGATATTAAAGGCAGCGATAAAAAAGAAGTTTGGAATACCATTGGCGAAACTTTAAGGGCAAATGATCCCAATCACCTTATTACTTTTCACCCTAGGGGAAGAACAGCCTCATCACAGTGGTTTCAGAATGCAAAATGGTGCGATTTTGATATGGTACAATCTGGCCACCGCCGTTACGATCAGGATACCTCTAAAAATGAGAAATTACATTATGGAGAAGATAACTGGAAATACATTGAAGCCGATTATAAACTGAAACCAACTAAGCCGACAATTGATGGAGAGCCTTCTTATGAGGATATTCCACAAGGTTTACACGACACCCTCCAACCACGTTGGACAGATAGTGATGTAAGAAGATATGGTTACTGGTCGGTTTTTGCGGGTGCCTTTGGCTATACCTATGGCCATAATTCGGTGATGCAGATGTATAAAAAAACAGATTTAAAGCCTGCTTATGGCCCTAAAGACCAATGGATAACGGCCATAAATGCGCCAGGCGCTAAACAAATGCAGTATTTGAAAGATTTAATGTTATCTCATCCTTATTTCGACCGTGTGCCTGATCAGACTTTGGTAGCAGGTAAAAACGGCGAAAAGTACGATCGGATTCTTGCCACAAGAGGTGAAGAATTTGCACTGCTTTACACTTATACCGGGCGCAATTTCAGCGTGCAGCTAGGCAAAATAGATGGTGACGAAGTAAAAGCATCATGGTTTGATCCAAGAACAGGGAAAATCATCCCAATTGGAGAATTTGAAAATAAAGGAATAAAAGAGTTTAACCCACCAGGCGAGCCTGCAAATGGCAAGGATTGGGTATTGGTGTTGGAGGAGATATAAATAGTTAGGTCGTCATTCCCAACTTGATTGGGAATCGTAATGCTTTGGCTATTGTTTGTGTATTAAGATCCCCGCCTGCGCGGGAATGACGACCGCGAGAAACGTCATTTCGACTGGAGTGCAACGGAATGGAGAAATCTATACACAACGATTAATAGATTTCTCGACTTCGGTCGTCATTCCCAACTTGATGGGGAATCTTAAAGCGTTTGCATTAAGATTCCCGCCTGCGCGAGAATGACGATCAAACGAAAAAAATAACGAAAGAATAAAAAACAGTGTTTAAACCCAATTCCATATCATCATTTCGCTTAGCTATAATTGGCCTGCTGCTTTGTGGCTTAACATCCTGCACAAAACAGGCTTATATATTTACCTCCTTCCATGAACCCGCAAATGAAGGCTTGAGGCTTTTGTACAGTTATGATGCTTACCATTGGACAGATTTAAATAAAACCTTCTTGAAACCTGAAGTGGGAACACAGAAAGTTTTACGCGATCCATCAATCGTTCAAGGCCCGGATGGAACCTTTCATTTGGTTTGGACCTGTAGCTGGAAAGGCGATAAGGGCTTCGGTTACGCAAGTTCGAAAGACCTGATCAACTGGAGTGCGCAAAAGTTTCTTCCGGTAATGGAAAGTGAGCCAAAAACGGTAAATGTGTGGGCACCGGAAATCTTTTACGATAACGAGAAAAAAGAATATGTAATCATCTGGGCTTCAACCATACCGTTCCGCTTTGCTAAAGGAATAGAAGAAGAGGAGAATAACCACCGGATGTATAGTATTACAACCAAAGATTTTGAGACTTTCTCAAAGCCAAAACTGTTTCTCGACCCTGGTTTTAGTGTAATCGATGCGGTGATTGTGAAACGCGCAACCAAAGATTATGTGCTGGTTTTAAAAGATAATACCCGCCCGAATAGGAATTTAAAAGTTGCTTTTGCAAAAGATGCTTTAGGTCCTTATGCAAATGTTTCTGAAACTTTTAGTCCGAAATTAACGGAGGGACCAACGGTTGTAAAAGCTGGAAAGGATTGGTTGATTTATTTTGATGCTTACGGAGAAAAGATTTATTCAGCTTATAAAACAGCCGATTTTAAGTCTTTTAAAGATGTAACTGCGGAGGTTTCAATCCCCGAAGGACATAAACACGGAACAATTATAAAAGTGAAAAGGAAAGTGATTGAGAAATTATTGAGGTAAGAACCTTAACGCAATATATATACTCGATCGTCATGCTGACCTGTAGCAAAGCGGAAAGCTACGCAGTAAATTCAGTTCAGCATCATTCAAGAATTGAATAGATTCTGAAACAAGTTCAGAATGACGCGAGATTTTAGGATAATAAACATGAAAATATTTAAAATACTTTGTTTAAGCTTACTATTGGCATTTGCAGGATCAACCTCGCAGGCGCAGGATACGGTGCGTTATACAGGTAAAACCTTGGTAAACGCAGACTATCATCATGGCCAACTTTCGCCGGTGATGGGCGTACACAGTATCCAAACTTTCAGGGCAAACAGAGAACATCCAGAACTGGCCGAAAACTTTGGCTGGACCTACAACCATGCGCCGATGTTGGCTTATTGGAACAACAAATTTTACATCGAATATTTGAGCGATAAAGTTGGAGAAAGTATCCCGCCAGGACAAACATTATTACAGTCCTCAAAAGATGGTTACACCTGGACTAAGCCGGATGTTGTTTTTCCGATTTACAGAATTCCTGATGGAACCACAAAAGAGGGTAGAACTGATGTAGCGAAAGATTTAGATGCCGTGATGCATCAACGCATGGGCTTTTATGTTTCTTCTAAAAACGTGTTCCTTGTTTTGGGTTTTTACGCCATCAGTTTTGATGCAAAAGATGATCCGAACGATGGTCACGGGATTGGCAGGGCAGTAAGAGAAATTCAGGCAGACGGAAAATACGGCCCGATTTATTTCATCCATTACAATCCAGGTTATTCGGAGAAAAACACCAAATACCCATTGTACACCAGAAGTAAAAGTAAAGCTTTTATTGAGGCTTGTAATGAGTTATTAACTAATAAATTAATGACGCAACAATGGAATGAAGAGGCAGATAGAAAAGATCCTTTGATTACTTTACAAAAACAGTATAAAGCCTTCAGCTATTATCACTTGCCTGATGGAAGAGTAGTTGGTTTATGGAAAAATGCCTTAACAGCAATCAGCAATGATAACGGTAAAAGCTGGCCTGAAAACGCGTCGCGTGCACCGGGTTTTGTAAACAGCAATGCCAAAATATGGGGTCAAAAAACTGCTGATGGTAACTACGCGACGGTTTATAATCCTTCAGAGTATAGGTGGCCTTTAGCCATTTCAACAAGCAAAAACGGACTCGATTATACCAATCTTTTACTGGTGCATGGTGAAATTACGCCAATGCGCTACGGAGGCAATTACAAATCTTACGGTCCGCAGTATGTTCGTGGTATTGAAGAAGGGAACGGAAAACCCGCGGATGGAAAATTATGGGTAACCTACAGCATGAATAAAGAAGACATCTGGGTTTCTTCGGTTCCGGTACCCGTTAATGACAAAACTACACAACATGTAAATGATGATTTTAGTAAAATGCCGGCTGATAAAGCGCTCGAAATGTGGAACATATACAGTCCGCTTTGGGCGCCTGTTAACGTCGATAACGGTACTTTGGTTTTAAAAGATAAAGATCCGTTCGACTATGCAAAAGCCGAAAGACTGTTTCCTGCGTCCAGAAAAATTGTTGCTTCGTTTTCGGTTACGCCAAAGCAAAATGATTTTGGTTTGTTGGAAATCGAATTGCAGGATACGAAAGGAATGGCAACTGTACGCCTGACTTTTGATACTGCAGGAACTTTAAGCGCAAAAGCTGGTGCACGGTATAAAAACTTCATGAAATATGAAGCAGGTAAAAGTTATGATATCAAGTTGAAATTAGATGCGTTTACCCGATTTTACACCATCACCGTAAATGGAAAAGATGCATTAACAAGTCTGGCTTTTCAGCCAGTTGCCGATGTTTCCAGAATTGTTTTCCGCACCGGCGATGTTCGTCGTTTTCCTGATGTAGATACACCTGCGGATCAAACCTATGATTTGAAAAATGCAGGGGAATCAGAGAAAACGGAAGCTGTTTATTCGATTAAATACTTAAAAACGGAGGGATTTTGAGACAGTTGGCAGTTTTTAGTTTGAGGTTTTCAGTTTTCCCCTCGTTGCGTTCTAAAGCGTTCGTCATTCCGACCGCCTCATCGTCATTGCGAGGAGGCACGACGTGGCAATCTTTCTTACTCGTAGCCATTCTTGCTTTATGCTCCCTCTCCACCAGTGCAAAAATACTCTTGCCTCAGATCTTATCGAGCAATATGGTTTTACAACGGGATAAACCCATCAATATCTGGGGTTTTGCATCTCCGGATGAGAAAGTTGAAGTCACTTTTGCTGGACAAAAAAAACAGACAATAACCGATAAAAATGGGAACTGGCTTCTTGTTTTAGCTCCACTCAAAACATCAGCAAAGCCGCAAACAATGTCTATCACAGGCTCAAATAAAATTATATTAACCAATATTCTGGTTGGCGAAGTTTGGGTGTGTTCAGGTCAATCCAATATGGAATACGCGATGCGGAAATTGGCTAAAATCCCCAAGCCCAAAAATGAGTACTTTGGTTTTCCATCCGACGAAGTAGACAAAGCACACAATAATCAGATCAGGATTTTCCTGGTTAACCGTAAAACATTAAACAAACCCGATTCGATCCACAAAAGCTGGTCTGTAGCCCAAGATTCGGCATTACGTGCTTTCTCGGCCGTAGGTTATTTCTTCGCGAAAGAAATTCAGGAAAAATTAGGTATTCCCGTAGGCATGATCTCTTCGGCCATTCCAGGCAGCGCCATTGAACCTTGGATAGCAGAAAATGCATTTGCGCAGGAAGACTACTTCAAAAACCAAAAAGTAAATAATGATCCTGGTAAATTTTATCCGACCATGATCGAACCTTTAACACAATTTAAAATCCGCGGCTTTCTTTGGTATCAGGGCGAAACCAATTGTTTTCTGAACGAGAAAATCAGCTACGCCTATAAAATGAAAGTATTGATCAATAGTTGGAGAAAAGCCTGGAAAGAAAAGGATCTGCCGTTTTATTATGTTCAAATTGCACCTTTCGATTATAGTAAACAAAAAAGCGATAAGGTTGTATTAACTGCCGAAACGGAACCAACTTTTTGGGAGGCGCAACAACAGCTATTACTTTTGCCCAATRCGGGGATGATTTCTACATCAGATTTAAACGATAATGGGGGAGATTTACATCCAACTTATAAATGGGAAATAGGTAGAAGATTATCGCTTTTGGCGCTGGCAAAAACATACAACAAAGACATACCTTTTTCTGGGCCGATTTACCAGTCTGCGTCCTTTAAAAACGGAAAAGCATTGCTCCATTTTACATACCTGGAATTAAACAATAAACCTATTTTAGGATTTACAATCGCGGGGAAAGAGGGTAAATTCGTAAATGCTGAAGCTATCGTAAAAGACGATAAAGTGGTGGTTTCTTCAAAAGAAATTGCCGAACCAACTGTGGTTCGCTATAACTGGACAGAAAATCCAACAGGAAATTTTAACTGTTACGGTTTGCCAGCATTGCCTTTTAGAACCGATAATCCATTATCAAAACAATTTAAAACCAATTAATGAAACGCAGATTTATACTTTTCTTGTGTTTAACAACCATGTTTTGCTCCCTAAAAGCACAGCAAACGGAGAAATTATACCTATCAGGAACAGGGAACGATAACACTGTTAACTGGGATTTCTTCTGTACAGCTGGTGCAAATTCGGGCAAATGGACCACCATCCCCGTGCCTTCAAACTGGGAATTGCAAGGTTTTGGAAAATATAATTACGGTTTCAACAAAGAGGAAAACAAAGGCAAAGAACAAGGACTTTATAAGCATAAATTTAAGGTTCCTGCAGATTGGAAAAACCGAAAAATCAATATTGTTTTCGAGGGATCGATGACGGATACCGAAGTTAAAATCAACGGAAAATCTGCCGGAGAAACACATCAGGGTTCGTTTTATGTGTTTAGATACGATATTTCTAAATTGGTAAAACTTGGTGGCGATAATTTACTTGAAGTAAAAGTATCCAAACATTCAGCTAATCAATCCGTTAACGAGGCTGAACGGAAGGCCGATTTCTGGATTTTTGGTGGCATCTTCAGACCAGTTTATCTTGAATCTTTGCCTTTAACACATATCGATAGAATTCAGGTCGATGCCAAAGCCAACGGAAATTTCGATGCCAAACTTGCTTACACTGGCGATGCCGATAAAGTTGAAGTAGAAGTTTTTACGAAAGATGCTAAACGTTTTGGAGATCGATTTACCACTTCAATAAAGAAAGGAACACAAAGTATAACGCTTAGCCTTAGCCATCAGTTTTCTAATCCGGAATTGTGGTCGTCAGAATTTCCAAATCTTTACACTGCAACATTCACTTTAGTTAAAAATGGCAAAGAAATCCATCAGCTTTCTAGAAAGATAGGTTTCAGAACGGTAGAAGTAAAAGAACGTGATGGTGTATATGTGAATGGGGTGAAAATGAAATTTAAAGGTGTAAACCGTCACTCTTTTTATCCATCCTCAGGCAGAACAACGAGTAAAAAAATCAGTATTGCTGATGTGCTGTTAATGAAAGAAATGAACATGAATGCCGTTCGGATGTCGCATTATCCACCAGATGGACACTTCTTAGACGTTTGTGATTCGCTCGGCTTATTCGTAATGGATGAATTGGCAGGCTGGCATGGTACTTATGATACGCCTACGGGAACAAAATTGATGAAAGAAATGATGCTGAATGATGAAAATCATCCATCGATTATATTTTGGGCAAATGGAAATGAAGGCGGACATAACCGCGAACTTGATCACCTTTTTGCTGAAGAAGATATACAAAAACGTCCTTTAATCCACCCTTGGGAAGTTTTTGGAGGTTTCGAAACCACCCATTACCGCGAATTTAACTACGGAATCGGCAATTACGATCACGGACACAATATTCTAATGCCGACCGAATTTCTGCATGGCATGTGGGATGGCGGTCATGGTGCAGGC
>NZ_JBFTQI010000084.1:0-11781 GCF_056398925.1 Pedobacter sp. 01T416_2 | reverse complement strand
TAAATAATCCGCTAGCTAATCTTAATCCGTATAAAAGTGCCTTGGAATTGAGTTTCCGGGCTTAATTCGCATTGTCACTATAGTAGAAAATGAAACCACTAAAAATAATTACCATTGAGGAGCATTTTATCCTGAAAAGCATCTCGCAAAAATTAGCCGCATTTAATATCAAAGAAAATGGTGGCACTGCACCTAATGATGAAGTGCAAAAGGAACTCATGAAAATTGGGCCAAGCAGCGAGGATATGGAAGATGTTGGGGAACGGCGGATAAAATTTATGGATGAAAGCGGCATTGACATACAGGTGCTCTCCTACGGTGCCGGAAGTCCTCAAAACATAACGGACAAGACATTGGCCGCTGAACTTTGCCGCGAGGCCAATGATGAATTAGCCAGGCTGATAAAAAAGTACCCAACAAGATTTGCCGGTTTTGCCACCTTGCCCGTTGCCGACCCAACTGCGGCCGGAGAAGAGTTGAACCGGGCAGTGAAGGAATTAGGTTTTAAAGGCGCAATGCTTTCAGGAACTTTTAATGGCCGATTTTTTGATGAAACAGCATTTTTGCCCATTTTTTCTAAAGCCCAGGAGTTAAATGTGCCTGTGTATATGCATCCTGGTTTCATCTCCAAAAATATTGCCGCACATTATTATCAGAGTAATAACTGGCCTGGCATTGCAGGTGCTATGTTTTCATCGGCAGGATATGGCTGGCATTTAGATTCAGGAATTGCAATTGTCCGCTTAATTGCTTCGGGCATTTTTGATAAACTGCCTGACCTGAAACTCATTTCAGGACATTGGGGTGAACTGGTTCCTTTTTTTCTGAACCGCTTAGACGATCAGTTAAGCAAAACCTTAAAATTAGAGCGCAAAATCTCCGACTATTATAAAAGCAATATCTATATCACACCAAGCGGACTTTTTTCTGAAGCTCAACTTAAATATGTGATTGATGAGCTGGGGGCCGACAAAATTATTTATTCAGGTGATTACCCTTATTTAATAGATAATAGTACCAGGCAATTTCTTGAAAGTGCGCCTATTTCAGAAGAGGCCAAAGAAAAAATCGGTTATAAAAATGCCGAAAAATTGTTGGGTTTATAATCTGCTTTTGTATGGAACAAGTTAAAAAACATAGAATTGAAAAAGATAAAAATTCTTTAAAACATTGAATATTAAACAAAAAACAATGAAATTATCAAACAATAAAATTTTAATCACTGGCGGAGCCACTGGCATCGGTTTGGGATTAACTGAAAGATTTATTCAGGAAAACAACCAGGTTATTATTTGTGGCAGAAGGAAAGAAGCGCTGCAAGAAGTGTCTGACAAATTCCCGGCAGTAATAACAAAGGTATGCGACTTATCAGAGGAATCCGGGCGAACGGAACTTTATCAATGGATTGCTGAACACCATAGTGATTTGAACGTATTGGTAAACAATGCTGGTATTCAAAACTGGATGGATATTTCAGACGAGCGCTTTTATGATAAAGCAAAAAATGAAATTCAAATAAATGTTTTAGCGCCGTTGCATTTAACTTCACTCTTTACCGAACTCAAATCACTGGATACGGTCATTAATGTAACCTCCGGCCTGGCATTTGCGCCCCTTACAAAGGTACCCGTTTATTGTGCTACAAAAGCTTTTTTCCACTCATTTACCATTTCATTGAGACATTTATTAAAATCAAAAAATATAGAGGTCATCGAATTGATCCCACCAGCCCTCAATACTGACCTGGGCGGCAAAGGCTTGCACAGCGAGCACCCTTCTGTTGAGGATTTTATTAATGCAATATTTCAACAACTAAAAGAAGGCAGGAATGAATTGACTTTTGGATATAGCGAAATGTTATCAAAAGCAACACCCGTTGAAATACAGGGAATGTTTAAAAGAATGAACCCATAAGCAAAGGTTGCAGGATGATAGGGATGTTGCAATGGAGCGAACCACTTATCAGCTTAGAAATTGGTATAACGGCAGAGCTTTTCCGCTTGATCCGAAAAAGGTGAGCAATTCGGTGAGCATATTAACGGTATGAATGCTCACCGATTATAGTTTGAGTAGTTGTTTAAATTATTAAACATCTTTTACCTATTTGCTGATTTTTTTTTTAACAGTTCTTCGTAAACCGGTCCCTCAGGTTTTTCCATACCATCAGAAATCTTTATTCCGGCTTTCTCAAACTCACTGATTAATCTTTTATCGAAATCAGCGATGTATGATGCAAATGATACAGAATCTTTTTGTTCAGGAATTGTTGCAAAAGGAACATGTGGTTCTTTAAACCTGTGCAACACCGCTTGAGTACTATCGTTGCCTTCCAAAAGAAGGGAGTCTCCGTAGTCTGTAATCTTAGCTACATAATCTTTGGTAAGGTATTTTAAGGAATCATTTTCTATTTTGTAAGGAAGCTTAAAGCGGCCAACTTTCTGATTATAGAAAACTACATATTGCGAATCAATATCAAATTCGCTATATCCATTCGCTTTGGAAAACCGATGCCATTTTCCGATCAGTGATTTTTTGTTTCCATCTGTATTTTTAAGATTTGGCGAATGGCAGGCGGGAAGGATAAAACTGAAAAATGCAAGGAAATAAAGTATGGATCTCATAATAACTAATTGTTAAATAATATTAAAAGCATTTTTAATCCAGGTATTGATCATAAAGTACCTGCAGTACATACTGCCCGGCTTATTGCCAGGCAGTAATGTGGTTGTGATGGGTTTAAACAAATGTTTACTGTGCGGCCCAAATGGTACAGTTAATATTGCCATTCGTATTAGAGCCCCATGTTTCCGCAACCATAATCGCAGGAATATTTAACTGACCAAGCGTATATCCGAAACTTTGCCACTTGTTATAGTGGTTGGCGAAAGTAATGACGCGATTTTGTCCGGTAGGAACCTTTGTAACCCTGGAGCTATAAATCTGCCTGAAACCGTCGCCACCGTCGATATTTTTACCTGTCATCCATCGGGTCCATACATTATAACCTGCACCATCGGTTTCAAATGTTCCCAGGTAAGTCCCGCTATGAGGTGAAACCGCACCCCAGGTTTCATTCACATAATACTCAAAATAAGGGCTTCTACTCCATCCGTACCATCCAAAAGTACCACCTCCGGAGTTTGAATAAGTGCTCAGGTTATAGCCTATCTTATAGGTTTTTGACCCTACTGAATAACCTTTACCGCAAGTAAAATTACCGTTAAAGCCGTTCCAGTTAACGCTGTAATTTCCCCCGGTACCATTGGCATAATTGACTGTGCCAGTTGCGCCGTCACTCTTCCAAAGCGACCAAAAGAAGCCGTTATGTGTACCCGATTGGTAGGATTCTACCGTGGCGACAGCTTTGGTAGGAGGGGGCGGAGCAGTGACTTCCCCAGGCGCGATCTTTTCGTCTTTTTTACAGCCTGTTAAACATACAGCGCTTGCAAACACCAAGGTTGCAGCCACAACAAGAGTAACCTTCCTGGTTACACCTGTCAGTGAATTTTGTTTTTTCATATAAGATATATATTGGTTAGGGAAGCAAAATAACCGTATTCAGATCTGGGATATGGCTAATAATCAGCAAATTTGTTATACAAATGTTCACACGGTCTGGAATTGGAACACTCTACTGGCGTTTTTTTCTGTCAGATTACAGAGAAGTATTGCTTTAAGCAATCTTCGAACATTTTAAGAATAAAAACTCCCGATAGCAAGATAGTTTTGAAGAACGGGATGCAGGTTGATGCTGAAATTCGAAGAGAGTTCTCTGCTCCAGCAGTTTTTCAGAAATATAACCAAAATGATGAACAATGGCTAGGTTGCTAAAGGGAGGTAAACAGAAACAATCATAATACCATTTCTCTGAAACAGTATTATAATTGCCCTTCTTTGGTTTTGGATGACATTTCACTTTTTATTTTCTCCCGGTGCTGGATGCCCCATTCGGTCATCGCTCCAATGACTTTTTCAAGCGTATAACTATAAGGCAACAATTCGTATTCTATTACAACAGGATAGCCTACGGATACTTTCTTTATGATAAAACCATTCATTTCAAGGTCTTTTAGTTCGCTCGAAAGTACTCTGGCTGAGATCCCCTTAACTTGCCGCTGCAATTCTGTAAACCTGTTGTTTCCCCTGGCCATTGCAATAATTATCATCAGTTTCCACTTACCGCCAACTGCATAGAGTGCATCAGCCATCCCATTTAGAATTTTATGGCACTCTTCTGTAAATTCTTTGTTTTTTACCGATTCTTCTTTATTGTCCATTTCGCTATGTTTTGATTACTAACTAACCTTTGGGTAACAGGTAATAAATTGTTAGCGAATATAGCCTAATTTTGATGATTATAAAAAGAACTTTAAAACACAAAAAAATAAAAATTATGACATTAGAAATTTTGAAAATCAAAGAAGAATTAAGGGGCTTAATAGATGCTTATGCCTATTTAAGTGATGAAAAAGAGATCTCAGAAGTAATGAGGCTGTTTACGCCAGATGCCACCTACAAAGTTTATATGGGTAACTTCTTAGCTGCAAATGTGTCCGGAACAGAAACCATGGAAACGGAATTTAACGGGCATGCCTCTTTAGTAAAAACCTATTTTACAATGAACGGGCAGCATACTGTGAAAATAGATGGTGATACCGCTACAGGTGTTTCTTTTTCTCAGATCAAAATGATCAGAGAATCTGAAGGTAAGTCCATCCTTACAGATTACAGCGTTAAGTACGATGACAAATACGTGTGTCTGGATGGGAAGTGGCTAATTAAGGAACGTATCGGATATTTTATAATTGTAGATGAGAGACCATTTAACGGTTAGCGTAAAAAAGGGTAGCCGTCCTTGTATCCATTGCCAGAGCCAATATGCCCATAGCTGTGCTGCAATTAACGGTTACCCTTTCTTGTAAATATGGTAGCGCCTTAAAAGATGTGGTAACTCGATATCAAAATGGGGCGCTATCCGATGTAAATAAAAAGATAGCTGTTAAACCTGCGCTTTTTCGAAGGAACCAATGACAACAAAACTCACCAAATTGTTCGATGCCCACCTATCTTTGATCTTTATCCGTTTTCACGAGCGTCCTCTTCTAAATCTTTTCTTATCCTTTTAGTTAGTGAAGCCACCACAAGTTCATACGAGTTTTTTAACAGGTTCTTGATTACCTTATCAGGAACCTTTTTGTTGAAATAAACACTGATCCAATGTTTTTTATTCATGTGGTAAGCAGGCGTTACATCTTCATATTTTTCCTGAAGTTTCTTTGATTCCTCAGGATCACATTTTAAGGTACAAAAATCAAACTCATCCACATTAAAAAAACAGAACCATTTATCCTTCACATAAAAAGCCAGTAAGTTTCGGTCATATTCAGAAGAGGCTTTTTTGAAAGCCATTTTTTCGGTAACTCCCTCGAAGGAGAGACAATATTCTCTCGCACTTTCTGCATTCATATCATTCTAAATTATCCAGGATCAATCTTTCAAGAAGGGATAATCAGTATATCCGTGTTCACCTCCACCGTACATTGTGGCTTGGTCAATTTGGTTAAATTCGGCATCTAATTCAAATCTTTTTGGCAGATCAGGATTGGCGAGAAACAATGAACCATAAGAAATTATTTTCGTGATCCCCTTCTCCAGTTCTGCCTCTCCGTTTTCTTTATTGAACCCAGCGTTGGCCATTACCAGGTGTTTACTGATGCCGCCAAATGTTTCTATCGCATTTTTAGGATAGTGAGGGTAATTGTTTAAAGGGAACATGCCATTCATCAAATGGATATAAGCTAATGGCAATTCATTCAATGCCTCGATCAAAGGACTAAATTGAGCAACAGGATCACTATTTTCTATATTGTTATAATAAACCGTTGGCGATAGTTTAATGCCAACTTTATCGCTTCCTGATGCATGAACAAGTTCCTGCATCACTTCCAGTACGAAGCGGTTCCTGTTCTCAATGTTACCACCATACTCATCGGTGCGTAGGTTCGCGCTTTCCGATAAAAATTGGTTCGGCAGGTATCCAAATGCAGCATGAAGTTCTACGCCATCGAAACCTGCTTCGATAGCATTTTTAGCGGCCTTACCATAATCTTTAACGATTTGTTTGATCTCCACAATAGTTAATTCATGAGGTGTTTCGTAATCTTTCATTCCCTGGGAAGTAAAATGTTGTTGCCCTTTTATTGCGACTGCCGAAGGCGCAACAGGGAGCTTTCCATTTCTGTCTACAGAATGTCCAACACGACCTGTATGCCATAGCTGGGCATAAATTACACCTCCGTTGTTATGTACAGACTTAGTTACTTTCTTCCAGGCTTCAATTTGTTCATCATGATAAAGTCCTGGTGTCAACGGACTTCCTATAGCCTGTTCTGAGATATTAATGGCTTCYGTTATCAAAAGTCCTGCGCTTGCCCGCTGCGTGTAATATAAGGTCGTTAGGTCTGACACTACTCCTTCTATGTTAGCACGGCTTCGTGTCATTGGCGCCATTGCCATCGCGTTCCTTAGTATTTTCTTTCCTAGTGTTACTTTTTCTAGTAATTTCATGAGTTGTTTTTCATTATGTTAGTGATATAAACTTGTAAAATTTAAATTGTGATCGATTTTTAACCGATTGTAAGGATAACCTTTCCATTTACACCTCCGGCTGTTAAAAAATCCTGTGCCACGGCTGCTTCTCCGAGCTTGAATATCTTTGAAACAACCGGTTTAAATTTTCCAATTTTTAATAATTCAATGCCATTCTGCAAGGTTTGGGCTGAAATGTTGGAGGCGACAAAACTCGCTTTTACCTCGTATTGTTCTGCCAGTTCCTGCGATGGTGGTACCACAATGCTCAACAGCATACCACCGGGTTTTAGCACTTGAAAAAGTTTTGTCTGGGCTTCACCACCTGCGGTATCCGCTACCAGGTCAATATCCTTAATCAAACGCGCAACATCTTTTAATTTATAGTCAATTACCTCGTCGGCGCCAAAACTTTTTGCCAATGCCACACCTTTTCCCGATGCTGTTGCAATAACGTATGCACCTGCAGCTTTTGCCATCTGTACCATTGCACCACCAACAGCACCACTTCCACCCTGGATTAATACGCTTTGTCCCTTTTGTAATTTACCAGCAATGAACAGAACGGATTCGGCAGTGCCAATGTTGACACCGATTGATGCCGCCTCTGCAAAGGAAAGTCCTTGTGGTTTCGGCACCACTAAGCTTTCGTTTGCGGTTACATATTCTGCGTAGGCATTTGTCCTGGTTAGGGCAATCACTTCATCGCCCACTTTAAAGGCTGATACATCATCTCCAATGGCTACAATTATTCCTGCAGCCTCGCCGCCTGGAATAAACGGCATTTCTACGGGGCGGACGGCTTTCATAAAGCCCATCCGGATTTTAATGTCTATAGGATTTACACCTGCTGCTTTAACCTGAACTAACACATCATTTCCATTCTGGACTGATGGTACCGGAACGTCGACCTGTTCTAACACATCTGAATTTCCGTAGTCGTTATATTGTATCGCTTTCATTTTTTTAAATTATAATCTGTACACCTCACACCTAAAGAATATCAGGTGTAGAAGTTACTTCTTTGTTATACTGAATATACGAACAAAGGTATCAGCTATTCAGTAGGTAAAATAACCCAAAAAGACAGAAGAATAGTCCTATCCGACAAATGACGGGGTAGTGTTTTGGAAAAATAGAAAATTAAGCTGTATAGGAAAACTTCTTTGGTGTAATGCCATATTGTTTTTCAAATAGCCGACTGAAGTGACTGAGATTGGAAAATCCCAGCTCATATCCCACCTCAGAAACAGAATGTTTGGCCTGTTTCAGCAGAAAAGCAGCCTCTTCCATTCTTGCTTTTTGATAATAATTATAGATAGTATCTCCAAATGTTTGCTTAAAGAGCTGCTTAAGTTTCGTTTCGCTCATAGCAGTGATAGTGGCCAATTCACTTAATATTGGTGGAGTACTAAGATCACTCAATATTTTGTTGCGAATGGTCAGCAGTTTTTCTGCATCGTTGCTATTTATGTTCTTAAAAGTCGTATTCTCCCTAAGCGATAATTTACTGAAAAGCAGATACATTAATTCCTGTACCTTGATCTGTACGTAGAAATTATTCAAAGCGCTCTTCATATCAACGGAGACAATATTTTTAAGGAGCAATTGCATTTCAGGATCCAGGTTTTCGAAAAAGAGAAAGGAGGCGTTTGCATCCATGATGGTTGTTATCGTACCATTTGGTTTTTCAACAGACAGAACTGAACGTAGTCGGCTGGCCGTAATGCCCACAACCACGTATTGAATGTTGCTGCCGGCAGGGAAACGGATTTCTGTATGCAAATCATTTGTAGATAGGAGTATAGAAGCGTCCTTTTTCTGTGAGAATGGTACGTTTGCCTCGTTGTTATATTTAACTTCACGATCATCGTTGCCATTATAAAAGAAAATGGTACGTATATCATTGGCCTGCGCAGCTGGGTTGCGCTTAATAATCAGGTCTTCCTTTAATACGTACCGGTGGATCGTCAATCTAAAATCATCCCCAAAGCCAACCTTACGTACATAACCTTCTCCCATTTTCTTTGGGATCTCTAAAAAGTTATCTCTCACCGGAACATTAATTAGTTCCGAAAACTGTATTATAAAGTCAAAACCCGGAACCGCTGTAAATTCGAAAATCATTGCAAGAAATAACTAATTAATAAACCTAAGGTGGTGTAACTTCCTAAAGTTACGCCACTTTCTTCTAATATTATTATTTTTAAGATCTCGGCGCTAAGATACGTCTAGAGGGATTGGAGATGGAAGTCCGGTTTTGATTTCTCTTACCTCAACAGAAATGTATTCTTTCATTTTCTGATCATTTAATAGGCGATATCAATTGTACTTTTAAAAGTCCCGCTGTCTGCGAGGTGTATAAACATAAAAGTGGCTAAATCAGCACGCGAGATTTTCGGAATGCCACCTAGCGGCAAACCGGTTATATTTTTATACTTTCCTATTGCTTTGCCATCGGTTAGTTTTGGCGCCYGAACAATTGTCCAGTCCAAGCCGGACGTCTTTATTATTCCTTCCATTATACGCATATCAGCATATACAGGTTTATAGAGCTTTTGCAATACATGCTTTAATAGAAAAGTCATGATGAACGAGCTCTTGGGTGGGATGTCTAATGCGCCTGACGAAATACAGATTAGGCGCTTCGGGCAAGATTTCTCCATGATGTTTACAATATTGCGGATGCCAGACGAATACAAGGTGGTTTGCTGAATTTTAGGGATACCCAGACAGGAAACCACTGCTTCGTGCCCATCAAACTCTTTTTCATAAGTATGTGGAATTAAAACATCTCCTTTAATAACCTTTAGATTTTGATGCATTATTGTAAAAGCATGGGGATTTCTAACAATAGCCGTTATAGCATATCCGGCGTTTAGTGCCTGTTCAATAAAATGTTTTCCAGTTCCGCCAGAACCACCAAATACAAGAATTTTTTTCATTTTGTGATATTTTAATTGAATCAAAGGTATATTTGAACTAACATTTGTGCAAGTACGCACCTAAAAGTAAGTGTAAAATGAATGAAGTTAAAGAAACATCCACCATACAATTAAATAAGCAAACGGTCTTTAAATTGTGTCCGGTTACCTATGTGATGGAAAAAATTGGCAGCTACTGGAAACCGATTATTATCTTCCACTTAATGTCTGGATCAAAACGGTACGGAGCGTTAAAAAAGGCAATGCCTCATATTACAGAAAAGATGCTTGCACAACATTTGAGGCAGCTGGAAGCAGACGGACTGATTTCGAGGGTAGCATTACCTGTAATACCGCCACACGTTACCTATAGCCTGACGGATGCGGGGCAGGCTTTGCGACCTGTGTTATACGCCATGGCAAACTGGGCAATTGAAGACGGGCAAAAAAGGGAAGAGCCACTTTTTAAAACGATGGAACAGTTTCCTGCATAAGTTAATAACCTGCATCCGTGCAACATAAATCAGGCGCTACGGAATATTTGTTTTTGGCTCACGGTGATTGTCATCTTCATCTCACAAAGAATAAAATATACTAAAAAGTATTTTTAATTAAACTTTTTAGTATATTTTTGTGGCGTAAAATTTATTAATATGCTTACTAAAGCCGAAAGAACAAAGCAATTCATTCTGGAAACAGCGGCCCCTATCTTTAATCAGAAAGGGATATCAGGCGCTAATATAGACGATGTGCTTGCTGCTACAAAATTGACTAAAGGATGCCTTTATGGTCATTTTGAAGGCAAGGAAGACCTTGCCTTACAGGTTGTTGATTTTATGCTGAAAACAAACGGCGAAAAAATGTTATCAACTATCGGTAAGGGTAAAACAGCAAAGGCTAAAGTGTTTGCATTTCTCGATTTTTACAAGGATCCTTTAAATACCTACTTAAAAGGCGGGTGCCCTATATTTAATGTTGCGGTTGAATCTGATGATCATTTTCCGGCAATTAAAGAGAAAATAGCCGGTGTAATAAGGCGTGGACAGGAATTATTTGTTGGTGTCTTAAAACAGGGCATTAAGGACGGAGAGTTTTCTGACGAGCTTGACCCTGCTGTATATGCATTTAAAGCTGTAGCTGCTGTTGAAGGTGCGGTGATTATGTGCAGGTCTATGAACACGGCAAAACCGATGGCGAGTTTGCTCAAAAACCTGAAAGCAGAATTAGAAAGTTACGAGGGCTAATTTTTTTTCACTAAAAATATACTAAAAAGTCTTTTATATTTTTAACTATTAAAAAAATATAAAACCATTTCGCAGTTTAAATTAAATGCAAAACTACGTGTGAAAATATACTAAAAAGTCTATAATTAAGAAGATATGGAATCAAAAGAAAAAACGGTTTTAGTCACAGGTGCCTCATCTGGCATCGGGCTGCTTGTCGCCAACAGGCTCCACGAAAATGGCTACCACGTTATCGGAACAAGTAGGAACCCCGAAAAATACCAGGCAAAATTGCCATATAAGTTATTGCCATTAGATCTGAATGATGACCGCTCTATAACATCTTTTGGTCAGTTGCTCTTCAGTCAGATTAAACAGTTGGATGTGTTGGTTAACAATGCTGGTTACCTTGTAAATGGACTTGCGGAGGAAACTCCCATTGAATTAGGCAGGCAGCAGTTTGAAACCAATTTTTGGGGAACGATCAAATTAACCAACGCGTTGCTACCCTACTTAAGAAAGCAAAACCATGGAAAAATAATCACCCTCGGTTCTTTGCTGGGCCTAGTGGGGCTTCCAAATGTGTCCTATTATGYGGCTTCCAAACATGCACTCGAAGGTTATTTTAAATCACTGCGTTTTGAATTGAACCAGTTTAACATCAAGGTAGTAATGGTTGAGCCGATGAGTTTTAAAACCAATATCGGTGAAAGCGGAACTGTTGCTACAGGAACGATCCCAGCGTATGATACCTTCAGGCAAAAGGTAACCGCCTATACTAAAAGTACATTTGATAATGCACCTGATCCTGCACCGGTTATCGCCACTTTATTGCAAACAGTAAAGGAAAAGAATCCAAAGTTTAGTTACCCTGTCGGAAAAGGATCATCAATCGCACTGCTGCTTCAGCATTTCTTTTATAAGGTTTTTGAAAAATCCATTCTGAAATCTGTTAATGCTTCAAAATAGAATTATCATTAGAAATTATAATCATGCAAATAAAAGGAAAAACGGTACTGATCACCGGTGGGGCATCAGGTATAGGG
>NZ_JBFTQI010000083.1:0-11818 GCF_056398925.1 Pedobacter sp. 01T416_2 | reverse complement strand
AGAGTGGATCGATCACCTGAACCAAAAATTTAACCGCGAATTTTTTATTGTGGCCGAAGATTGGAATGTGGTGGATAGGGAAGGACAATTAAAATATATTGAGATTACAGGTGGGCGGACCCAAATATTTGATTCGCTTTTGCACCATAATTTTTTCCTGGCGAGTAAGGACGAGGAATTTGATATGCGGACGATTTTTGATGGAACCCTGGTTCAGGTAAAGCCAGATCTGGCCGTAACATTTGTTGATAATCATGATTCGCAACCTTTGCAGGCACTGGAATCTTACGTCGATTTTTGGTTCAGACCTTTGGCTTATGCTATCATTCTGTTGCGTGTACAGGGTATTCCGTGTTTGTTCTTTCCTGATCTGTATGGAGGGATTTATGATGATAAAGACAAAGAAGGTGATGAGGTACATGTGGAGCTGGTCGCAATTCCTGCAGTAGAAACCATGAGTAAAATTCGTACGGCCTTAGCCTACGGTGAGCAACGCGATTATTTTGACCACGGCATTTGCGTAGGATGGACCCGTGCTGGTGATGAGGAACATGAAAATAGTGGCTTGGCAGTATTGTTAAGCACGGGAGAAGAAGGGTATAAAGAAATGGAAATCGGTAAACACTTTGCCGGAAAAACCTTTGTTGATGCTTTAGGTTACAGACAACAAGAAGTAACCATTGATGAAAATGGTTGGGCGGAGTTTCATTGCAATGCGGGAAGTGTATCGGTGTGGGTATTGAAAGGGGGGTAGGGCTCAATAAATCGTCATTGCGAGGCACGAAGCAATCTTAATGCACTCGCTGGTAGCGATCGTTGTAAGATTGCGTCGTCGGCTGAAAAAGCCTTCTCGCAATGACGATTTTTTATTACCTACAAAAAGTTATCCTCAGCCCTGTAAGCAGAAATAACAGCCAATTCGCCTTCTTTTCCACCTTTCGAATTGCCATGCTCCATGCCCATCACACCTTTATAACCTTTTTTATGCAGGTGTTTAAATAGATTTTTATAATTGATTTCGCCGGTTGTAGGTTCTTTTCGGCCCGGATTATCACCAATCTGGATGTAGGCAATTTCATCCCAGCAACGGTCGATGGTTTTAATTAAGTCGCCTTCTGTACGTTGCATGTGATAAATATCGTAAAGGATTTTACACGAAGGACTTTTAACGGCTTTACAAACCGCATAGGTTTCATTTGTTTTTTGCAGGAAAAGCTCTGGGGTATCGCTCAAGGTTTCTAAAACCATAATCAAACCGTGGGGTTCGAAAATTTCTGCTCCGGCACGCATGGCATCAATTACGTTAGCAAATTGATTGCCATAAGGCAGGTTGCGTTCATAAAACCCAGGTACAACGGTAAGCCATTTTGCATTACAACGTTTTGCGGCTTCAACCGATTTTTTGCAGGTTTCTACAAATTTGTCTTTAAATTCCTTTTTGCCAGTGGTTAAAGAGGTTTTCCAGTTATCGCCTCCATCTACCACAAAAACGCCCATGCGCATACCCAGTTTCGCCAGGAGGTTTCCAATTTTTTCCTGTTCTTCTACTGAACGGTTTAGGTAGCCGTTATCTTCGATAGAACGGAAACCTTTATCGTACATAAATTGGATCTGATCTAAAAAACTCTTGCCCGCATGATTTTCGAACATGCCCTGGTGTGGGGCATAATCCATGTTAAAAACCTTATCACTTAACGTATTTTGCTTTTCAGCTGCAAAGGTGTTGGTAATTCCGGCTCCTGTAGTTATTGCACCAGCAGTTAATAAGCTGTTTCTTATAAATTCACTTCTTTTCATCGGTTTGGTTTTAAACGGATAGATATTAATGTGTAATTAATTTTTTGAACCCTGTAGTTAAGGTATCAGCCACTTTGCCATCTTTTTGATGGTACACAAAATAAGCTTCGAGGTTTTTTCTGCTTTCTACAAAGGCGATGGCATCTTTAAGGTGCATGGCCATTAAGGCATTATCGTAGCCATCGGCTGTAATGGCATCATTAGCGTACACTGTTACGCTGATCATTTCATTATCTAGCGGATAACCTGTTTTGGGATCGATCAGGTGTGAAATCTTTTTCTTTCCGCTCTGGTGAAATTTACGGTAATTACCAGAGGTGGTGATTGCTCCTGAATTTATCGCAGCGATATGCCTGATCACAGGCGTTCCATCCTTATCCGGGCCTTCAATACCGATTTTCATGGTTTCGCCATTGGGTTTAGGTCCTGAAATCCGAATTTCGCCCCCTAGTTCGGCCACATACTGTTTAATTCCTTTTTTTTCGAGATAAGCGGCAATTAAATCAACACTATAACCCTGGGCAATTCCGTTTAAATCGATCTGCACACAGGGCTTTAGTTTGCTTAATAAACCATTCTTTAATTTTAGGTTTTTCATGCCTACGCAGGCGAGTATCGATTTAATGACTGCTGGATCGGGCTCGTTTTTAGCTTCTTTTGGCCCAAAACCCCAGGCTTGTACCAATGGAGCAACCGTAATATCGAAAACACCTTTTGTATCCCGATTGATCTCAAAACTCCTTTTGAGCACATCATTTATAAAACGGTCGGTTTTGATTTCTTTTTTAGCAGCATTAAATTGATTTATCAATGATCCCTTTTTGTAAAGCGACATCGATAAATCAATTTCGTTTAATAAACTATCTATACCTGCCTTAGTGGCTAAACTATCAGTGGCATAGTACATTATAGCATAATCGGTTCCCTGCGCATAACCATTGATTTTGTATTGCCTCACTTCTTTTTTCAAGGAGAAAGCAAAAATCAGTGGTAAAAGGAAAAGCAAAAACCTATAACGCATCAGTTTAGTTTTAAATCACCTTTGCTTGTCCAGGCATGGCGATAGGGTATAATCCTTTTTCATCAGGCATTAACCTTGGGTTCGCATCCCATGCAAAACGCTCTGGCATTAAACTGATGTTCGAAGCTAAAGCCTCATCCCATTTAATGGTTTGACCAGAGTAAGTAGCATAACGGCCGATAATTGCAGAGAATGTGCTGGTTGCAGCATAGTCTACATTACTGAATTTATATTCTCCCTTAGAAACCGCATCGAACAGTTCGTCGTGTTCTGTTTGGTAAGGATTTGCGTTTCCTTTGGTATTGTGGTTATATAGCTCTTTGCCACTGTAATCTTTCATAATGGCCTGATTGCTGCCTGAAAGATAAATCTTGCCTTTGGTACCTTGAAAAGATTCATCCACACGATTACTGATACCCTCGAAATGTCGGCACTGGCTATTAATTACCGCACCATCTGCATATGTTAATTCGATGGAGTGGTTATCGTAAATCTCTCCGTAATCTTTTCCTGTTCTCCAGGCACGGCTACCTGTTCCCTGTACCGAAACTGGATGTCCGTTTTTTATCCAGTTGGCAATATCGATATTATGTACATGTTGCTCAACGATATGATCGCCGCATAACCAGTTGAAATAATACCAGTTTCTCATTTGGTATTCCATTTCGGTTTGGTTTGCTTTACGCGGACGTACCCAAACGCCACCACTGTTCCAGTATACCTGGCCCGACATGATATCGCCAATGGCACCATCGTTAATGCGTTTCATCGACTCACGATAGTTGGTCTGGTAACGGCGCTGTAAACCTACTACAACATTTAATTTTTTCTTTTTGGCTTCTTCGGCTGCGGCCAATACCTTTCTAATGCCCGGTGCATCTACAGCAACAGGTTTTTCCATGAAAACTTGTTTGTTCTGTTTAACCGCTTCTTCGAAATGGATGGGGCGGAAGCCTGGAGGAGTTGTTAATAACACTACATCTGCTAATGGGATGGCTTTTAAATAAGCATCGAAACCTACAAACTGGCGTTCTTTTGGAACATCCATCTTTGCTCCAAATTTCGAACTTAACGATTGGTAACTGCTGTCCAGGCGATCCTGAAAAGCATCGGCCATAGCCACTAGCTTAATATTGAATTTAGTGCTCAAGGCCTGGAAAGCGGCTCCTGTTCCACGGTCGCCACAGCCAATTAAGGCGATTTTAATCGTATCTGATCCTGAAGCATAAGCGCCGGCCAATGGGATACTGCTTAACATTGCGCCACCTGCGAGCATTGCTGTCGCTTTTAAAAAATCGCGACGATCTTGTTGGTTGATTGGTTTTTTCATGTGTTTAGTTTTTATTTTGGTTAGATAGTGTCGGTTAAAAGTCTTTTATAGGTTGTTTATTATAATAAGCATCAATTTCGGCTTTTGATGGCGTTTTAGCTGGTCGTACTAAACGCATGCCTACAAATGGCGCTTCGGGGAACCACCAATTGCTTTTCGGAATCTGTGGATCTAATTGTTTCCATGATGGATCAGACGCTAACCTAACTGTTGATGTCAGGTTGTTCGGTATTTCATCATAAGAGCCACCGCGAACTACATTTGGGTAGAGTTTTTCGGGTACTGCCACAGGGTTTTCTGCAGTTTTATCCTTGCTTTGACTATAGAAATCAGCGATATATTGGTCGTAAGTCCATTCGCTAACGTTTCCGTACATATCAAATAATCCCCATGCATTTGGTTTTTTTTGCCCTACCTGATGAGTTTTATTGTCGCTATTGTCTTTATACCAGGCATAATCTCCTAATTTGGTTGCATCATTGCCGAAAGAATAATTGGTTTCTGTACCTGCTTTACAGGCATATTCCCATTCGGCTTCTGTTGGTAAACGGTAGAAAATACCTGTACGCACATAAAGCCATTTGCAAAACTGGATGGCATTATATTGTGTCATTGCTACCGCTGGCTGATGCTCTTTACCCATGCCAAAAGTCATATCGAGATAAGGTTTTGTGGGTCTGGTTACCGCATCCACCTCGGCTGGAATAGCACTTATGCTGGCTTGTTTTTCGTAATCGCGATAAAGAAAGGGTTCGAAAATATCCCAGGTTACTTCATGTTTTCCAATCCAGAAAGCATCGAGTTTAACCTCGTGAACGGGTTGTTCATCAGGTTTCCCTGTTTTACTTCCCATCTTAAATTTGCCTGCTGGTATAGCCTGCATGTCGAATTTTAATTTTGTTCCATTAATGGATTGTGTGTACGAGTCACTAGAAGTTTGTGCTGAAATCTGCGCACAAGGATAGGAGATTAATGCTGCGGCAATTAACTTTTTAAACATAATTTTTGGTTAGACACACTTATTTTCTAGGTGTTTATCTGGTTACTTTCTGAAATGCTAAAGTAAATAACCACATTTAAAACAAAGAAAACTTATGTAACAATAAAGGTAAGAAATGTAACATTAAAAGTCAAATTGACAATTAAAGCTATCGTCATCCTGAACTTGTTTCAGGATCTAATTGGCGAAGATCTTTTAAATCGATATCACTTGTAATTATTTGACTAATAACCTGAGTTCGATTAATGTTTAAAAATTAATGTACTTCATTAGGACGAATTGGCTAGCCGTTCGTCATGCTGAATTTATTTTATTAGCAGTTTTTATTGTTTTAAAGGCCTAATAGCTACTTCGTGGTCAGCATCTTTCCTGTTAAACCGTCTTGCTATAAAGACCCTGAAACAAGTTCAGGGTGACGACCGTTCATGTAAGGCGCCAAATAACCCAAATTAAAGCACATTATTAATCGAACTCAGGTTAATAGTATTATAGGTGAAAGGTTTTTTTGCACATAAGGAATATAAGGTCATTTAAGCTTATATTTCTTATATCGTTTGTTTTGCATTTTGATGCATCATCATTGCAAGCTGAGTTACCTCCTATCGGTAACTTTATTACTCAGGTTGGTATAACCAATCAATGTATCCCAGCGCGCACCGGGGCGGCGATAATAAACAAAGATCTGATAGCTGTTTTCGGTCTGGAAGAATGCACCTTCGAAAGGTTTGCTTTCCATTACCTTGGTGTCTTTATTAAACCAGGCAAACTCATAATCATATAGGCCCTGTTTAAGTATAACATTACCGTAAAACTGTTTCCTGTTGGCATCATATAACAGTTTATTTTCATTGCTCATGGTGTAATTATTAAACCGGCCAACAACATAAGCATCGCCATTTGGGCTGGGTGCCGGAGCATTTAATGTAAATAAAACACTCATGTATTCTGCTTCTGTTTTATCGTCACGTCCGTCGGTATTGCGGATAAAAAAGTTTCCGTTTTCATCGTACTGATTGGCAAATGCACCAACAGTTCTGGGGGCATCCTGAAAAAGCATCACGTTTACGGATTGATTATCGCGATAAATATCTTTAACATTATCAGCCTTGTAACGCAAACTCCTTGTATCAAATTTTCTAAATTCGTTGTCTCCCCAAAAATCATTCGTATTGAGATCGTTATAAACCAATTGGTTTGGTCTTACAAAAGATGGTTTCGTGTTAACCTGGATCGTATTGGCATTGAAGTTTTGCATCACTACTGCTTTTATATCCTGGTAGGGGTTCGGGATGGGAAAAGCATGGTTAATGGTGAAATTGATTTTTTGCTTGTAGTTTCTGTTTTCAACCTGCATGGAATTGTTTACTTCTGCCGCTACGGCAACCTGACTATCGAGGATGTAGAAGCGTTGCGAAATAACAGGTTGGTTTTTATCGCCATCTAAATAAACTTTTAACACATAATTACCCCCAATTTTCGGCTGTATTTGGGTATTGGGTAAACTGATTTCGTAATGGGTATATTTTCTTGTGGTGTTGGAAGAATAGCGATAATTGATGATGCGATCGTCGTTAAAACTTCCTAGATAATCGATGCTCGAAATTTTCGAAGTCTCCCATTCTGCGGTACAATGCTCAATGGTATACCAGTAGTTTTTGGTGCCTGCAAGTAAATCGTCGAACGAAAAAGTTATCGTTTCTGAAGAATTGAGCATAATTACAGGTAGGCTCTGCTCTTTATTGCTGTTATAGCAAAGTACAGTTTTAATATTTGGAAGATAAATTTTATTTCCGTTGGTAAACGTTTTGTCGTTTTGCGCGAAGGCCAGGGTAGAAATGAAAAATAAAATCGGAATTAATATTTTCTGCATGGCTAAAAGTAAAGTTTTATTGGGAAGTGGCAAAATGGATATACTGTTATGCTTATTCGTGGTGTCAGATATTTTTATCTGACACTAAATGATAACTGAATAAACAATTTATTTAATGCTAATCTGTCCATCAGTCAGATGGTAACATCTGACTGCACATTAGATGGTTGCCACGGAAACACGGATGGACACGGAAGATTCCAGTGCCTCGTCAAGCTCAACATCGGAGGCTCTATTAGCACGATCGTCATTCCCGCGCAGGCGGGAATCTTATCCGTGGTGTCAGATATTACTATCTGGCGCTAAATGATGAATTTCATAAACAAAGCCAGATGGTAACATCCGTTGGCATACTTAGGTTGCAGATGCTTCGTGCCTCAGCATGACATAGTCTTAAATGTTGTTTCCGTGTTTCTGCGCTTCCGTGGCAACAAAAAAAGCCACAGAATTTCTGTGGCCTTAATATGCTTTAATAGGGGGCTAAAACTATCCTTCCAGCTCCATAATCTCAGCAGCTAAACTTTCCCATTTATTTTGGCTATTGTCTAACTCCTGTTTTGTCGCTAAATAACGTTTGTTGGCTTCTGCTAATTTATCGGCTTTGGCATAAACATTCTCATCAGCCAATTCTGCTTCAATATTTTTAACGTTCTGCTCCAGTTCGGTAATCAGCTTTTCTGTTTTTTGCAGTTCGTCGTTCAGCTTTTTTAATTGGTTGGCTGTATTTGGCGTAACAACTTTTGGCTGTTCCTTTTTCTCAGGCATTTTAACCGGAATGGGTTTAGCCACAGGAATTATTCTTTTGCTATTCCATTCTTCATATTCGGCATAAGTACCAGGATACTGTTTAATTTTTCCGCCTTCGATAAACCAGATTTTGTTGGCCACATTATCTAAGAAATACCTATCGTGAGATACTGCAATAAAAGTACCTTCAAACTGCTCTAATGCTTGAATCAGGATATTAACCGATTGGATATCCAAGTGGTTGGTAGGCTCATCCAGAATCAGGAAATTCGAATCTGTTGTTAATGATTTAGCCAGGGCCACACGCGATTTTTCTCCTCCCGAAAGCACTTTGATTTTTTTGAAAACATCATCGCCGGTAAAAAGGAAACAACCTAAAATACTACGTAATTCGGTATCGCTATGTTTTGGGGCAAATGCCTGTAATTCTTCTAAAATCGAATTTTCTAAATGCAGTGATTCTAATTGATGCTGCGCAAAGAAAGTGGTGGTAACATTATGACCAGTTTCACAGAAACCTTCGAATTTTTYGGTTCCGGCAATCATTCTCAATAAAGTAGATTTACCCTTACCGTTTGCACCGATCAAGGCAATTTTATCACCTTTTTCAATTACACCTTCTGCATCATCTAAAATATGCACATTTGGATAGCTCTTATTGGCGTGCTCTATACGCACCACGTGCCTGCCTGATGGTTTAGAAAATTTGAAAGCGAAATTTACGGTCGGATTATCATCATCTACATCATCAATACGCTCCATCTTATCTAAAGCTTTCATCCGCGATTGTGCCATTTTAGCCTTACTCGCCTTCGCTTTAAAACGCTCAATTAAACGCTCTTCCTGCTTTATTTTAGCCTGTTGGTTTTTAAATTCGCCCTTTTGAATTTCCCCACGTAAGGCTTTTTCTTCAACATAGAAGCTATAGTTACCCGCATATACGGTTAATTTTCCTTTGCGCGATTCGACTGTACGGTTTACAATTTTATCTAAGAAATACCTATCGTGAGATACGATTACAATGGCACCTTCAAAACCCATTAAATAGTTTTCCAACCATTTAATAGAAGGTAAATCCATGTGGTTGGTAGGCTCATCCAGCAATAGGATATCAGGAGTTTGCAGTAATATTTTAGCCAGCATTACACGCATACGCCAACCTCCCGAGAAGGTATTTAACGGGCGCAATTGGTCTGCTGTACTAAAACCTAAACCAGCTAAAATTTCGTTTGCCCTGTATTCGATGTTATAGCCATCTAAAGCTTCAAACTCTTGCTGTTTATCGCTTAATTTAAATAAAATCTCTTCGCTATAATCCGTTTCGATTTTTTTAAGCAGTTCCTCAATCTCATCATGCAATTGGTTTTGGCGCTCAAAAGCTTCCATGGCCACATGCAAAATGCTATGGTGCGAATCGTAAGAAAGTAAATCCTGGTTTAGGTAGCCAATTTTCAGGTCTTTAGACATGGAAACAGTACCCGAACTCGGTGCATATTCGCCTACAATTATTTTTAAAAGTGTTGATTTTCCTGTTCCATTGGCTCCGATTAAGCCAGCTCTGTCGCCAGGTTTAATGTGCCAGTTCGCGTCATCGTACAAGGCCCTTGAGCCAATCAGGAAGGTTAAATTATTTATTGAAATCATTTCGGCTGCAAAAGTACGAAATTTAAAGGCTTTTTTCAGGTCGAAAATCAAATAGGATAAGCCAGTGGTTTTGCTTTAGCTTTTTGGAAAAGCAATACAGCAACCGTTTAAGGCTTGTCCTTTGTTAATAGCGCTATTTATTTTCTCCCGTTTCTTCCAGCTTGCCTTCTTTATTTCTTTTCAGTTTCACAATCGGTTTTTCTTGTGTGCCTGTTACGCTCAATGGGATGCCAAATAAACCAAAAGGAGGGAGGCCTAAGCGGCCGCTCAAGTTTAACCTGCCATCGAAGCTCACCTGACCTTCGAAACGTGGCCTGAAACCTGCCACCTTCATTTTGGTCTGTTCGATGGTGATAATATTGTTTTTGATGGTCGATTTTATCTGAACATCAGATAAATCAGGATTGGTTAAACTGTCTCTTTTTGTCTCTTTACTCACGGCATTCATCATTTTGAAGCCCATTAAACTTACTTTTTTCAAGCTCAGTACGCCTCCGCCTTTCAACGATGGATATACCGGAAACATTTCTGCATTCAGTTTTCCTGAGAGTTGATAATCTAAGCCAACGACACCTTTTACTTTCGATGCCGAGCTGGCCATTTCTCTAAACAGCTTAATTTCTTTGTAGGCCCTTGCGATATCAAATTCTTTAGCGGTAAGGTGGAAATCGAATAAGCCTGTTTTTGTACTTGTGCTCTTGTAATTCGCATCCATATCAACCTGTGCCCCCGCAATATTGAAACCCGCTTGTTTTAGGGCAAGTGTTCCATTATTTAAAGACATTGTTCCTTTTGCATTCTTAATATTTAGGCCGTTATAAATAACATCAGCAACATTTGCAGCAAAATTAACATTCAAATTATCGGGGATAATGATCACACCCTTTGCTGTGGTCGAAGTTGTTTTAGGTGTATTGTCTGCATAAACCATAAATTCATCCGCATATATTTTTTTACTGATCAATTTAAAATCGCCTGTAAGCTTGGCTTTTTCATTTAAAACGTAATTAATTACATTGCTTAAGCTTCCATTCAGTTGAAAATCAGACTGCCCATAGGTAGCATTGAATTTATCAAAATTCATTTTATCCTGATGAAAAGAAAATACACCGTCTTTGATTAAAAAGCTTTTGGGGAATAAATCTGATTGAAGATTTAAGTCTTTAATGCCTAAACTGCCGCTATTTTGTAATTTGTTGTATCTACCGGCGAGTGCATCACTTTGTAATCCTTTAAATAAAACATCTGTGAAAATTAAACCGTTAACCTGATAACCTTTTACCCCGAATAGCTTATATATTTTGCCAATGTCTATTGTTCCTTTTGATGAAACACTATAAGCAATATTTTCGAAATTATGCACATTGGCCTTCAGTGTAAAAGGCTGCCCGCCCATTCGAAAGGAAATGGGTTTAATGTTTAATTTGGTGTTTTTTAAAGTGCCATCGTTGTTGGTTAAATCGGCATCAACCTGGATGTTGTCCATGGCATAATTAAAGTTTCCTGTCACTATTCTACCATTGTTAAGTTTAATGGATGCCGTGGTAACAGGAAAAAGCTTTTTCGCTTTATTAAAAGGGCCATTGCTTTGCAGATCAATATTCAATAAGCCATTCAGTTCGTAACCTTTTATCGGGTAAATATTCTTCAGATCGTCAAAATTGATTACCGATTTAAGCTGAACAGTCAAAGGCATATTTTCTGCGGTCTGCAATTTTGCATACCCTTTGATATAATTCCTTAAGGCCTGGATATCGATGTTCTCGATAGATAATTTAGTGCTTTTGTAATTTCCATCAGTATTTGAACCAAGTACATCAAAATTGATTTTATTGATAGCAATGGGCAAAGCCGAATATTTAAAATAACCATTGTTTAAGGCTACTTTTAATGAAAACTTGGGTACGGTTGCAATTACAGTATCAACCTGCCTTATGCCAGAGTGGACAAGTTTTTTGCTGTATTTTCCATCTGCATTAATGTTCATATTTAATCTGCCTTTTAGTTGTAGGGCATCCAGGTTAACAACTTTTGCCCATTTTTCTAAGTCGATATTCGAGCGGGTATCTGTGTAGATTTCGGGTTCTTTAAAACCCTTTATTTTTGTAACTGAGGCCACGTAATCTTTCCCGATATTGAAGTAAAGACTGTCCATATTAATCAATAGGCTATCCGTATTCAAGCCAGGAAGTTTTGTTTTTAAATTTAAAAATAGGTTACTGATCGGCTCTGGCGCATTTGGATTGGAAATTGAACCATCTCTTACTTTCATATTAAACGAAAGCGTAGGCATGCTGTGCGTGGCGGCAATGTATTTCCCGATTAAAGAAGCATCAATCTCTGCATAACCTTTAACTTTTGTTTTTTGTAGTTTATCGGCAATTTCTGAAGGTAGTGCAGTGAAAATGT
>NZ_JBFTQI010000082.1:0-11878 GCF_056398925.1 Pedobacter sp. 01T416_2 | reverse complement strand
GAAGTAAGGTAAAAGGTCAGTTTTATCGATATACGAATCGTAATGGTCTCTTATCTTATAAAACACGTCAAAGGTGCCAGAGGTCTGCGCATCAACCGTAAGCTTATAAGTTGACCTGTTATCAAACTTTAAATCAGAATTGGCTACCTTAATGGTGGCCTCTGCCGCCGTGATAAACCCATACCTTAATTTATACTGCAAAACCTCTCCTTCCTGAAATACCGCCTCTTTCTTCAGGGGAAGTTGCTGAGCCGTTCCCAAAAGACTGCATAAGCCAGCCGTGACGGTTATAAATAATTTCTTCATTGCTTTTGTTCTCATTTGTGTGTGTGTTCATTATCAGCATGAGAGATCCTGAAATAAATTCAGGATGACGTACCGAAAAGGGAAAAAGGTTTTCCTTTAAAAGAAATTAAACTCTTCCTCCATGAAGATATACAAAAAGCAAACCAAAATTTAATCTTTTCTTTTATATACAGGAACCGTAGAGCAAGGCTCGCCGAACATAATGCTTTTAACTATCGGGGTAAGCAGGTTGGTTACCTCAACATAGGCTGAAACCGGAACATCGATATCTCCACATCCTTTTACCACCACACGCTCGTTGGCATAATCTTGAGGATTAATTTTAGCCAATGCCTTGGTAAATAAAACAGCTTCCAATGTATTTAAATCGCCAAATACTACTTCATTGGCATAAGGTTTTAGTTTATTGGCAAGCAACATATAAGCCCAGGTAGGTACAATTGCATCGGCCGAGCAGATAATGGCTACATTCTTATCCTGATATTGCGCCCAATCGTGAGTTTTGATAAACTCTCTAAAATCCTTTTCTCTTAACATTAAACCATGAAATAGATTATCCACTATATCATAAACCACTCTTTCGCCTTTATGATAAAAATCTTCGAGATTTAAAGTAATTAAACCGCTATTGGCTACTTTGTTAATAATGTTTTCCTGAATTTCCATGTTCTTAAATAAAAAAAACCGTTCCGACTAATCATCGGAACGGTTACAAAATTACGTATTTTCTATTTAATAGAATTTCACGCGATTGTCTTTTATCTTTGCATTTTCTTGTAAAGCCTGGAAAGCCGATCCTAATGAACGCTGTCCTAAACTTAACATCATGCTTTCTTTTTGTTTGAACATGTTGGCAATTGGTGCAGGACTGGTAAATCCATCAACTGAAAATACATAAACACCGCGTTCTCCCTGAACAGGAGCAGATACTTTACCTGGCTGCGAACCAAAAACGCTTCCTACTAAAGCATTTTCCTGTGCTACGCCTGGGATTACTGGATTAGCAAATACCACATTTTGTACTGGATTAACCGGACGTGCAACTTTAGCTGCAACCTGATCGATACTTCCTTTACCTGCATTAGCTAATTTTTCTTTTAATTGTTTTGCTTTGACTGCATTAATTACCATTGGCTCAATTTCTTTCTTCACATCAGCTAATGATAAAATACCTTTTGGACTGATGGTAGTTAAACGGGCCACAACATAAGCATTGCTCATGGTATAAATTTCAGGTAATACGTCACCTTTATCTGCTGCGTAAGCATCCTGAATTAATTTACGTGGATTATCCAATCCAGCTGCAAAACCTTGTGTTGATGCAACCTTATCAGCAACAGCAACTTTTAATCCTTTTTGTGYAGCAAATTTGCTAAAGTCGTTACCTTTCACATCCGTTAAGAAATTGCTTGCTGCTTTGTAAGCAGCCGCCTGGGTTTTGCTACTTGCATTTAATGCTTTTTCTACGTAAGCTAATTTAGCCACTTTAGATGAACCGATCTGTTTTTCGATTTTAAGCACATGGTAGCCAAATTGAGACTTTACTACTTTAAGATCTCCTGTCTTTCCATCAAAGGCTGCATTCTCAAACTCAGGTACCATAGCACCACGGGCGAAAGCTGGCATTTCGCCACCTTTATCTTTCGAACCGTCTACACTGTAGTTTTTAGCCAGTTCTGCAAAGTTAGCGCCTTTTAAAATTAATGCTTTTAATGAATCAGCTAACTTAAGTGCTTTATCTTCGCCACCAACTTTAGCCGGATCGATTAAGATGTGGCTTGCTTTTACCGAATCAGGAGAAATACGGGTAGATACTACCTTTACAATTTTGTATGAGTTACCGCTTAATTTAGGGCCATAAAAACTGCCTGCTGGTAAAGCAAATACTACTGAATCAACAGCCGGATCCAATTTACCTTTTGTGATATAAGTAAACGGAACTTTTACGTCTGAATTGATTGCAGCGAAAAGTGAATCGTTTTTAGCCACCTGAAAATCAGCAGCAATTTTGTCTACCTGAGCTTTGATTGCCAATGAATCTGCTTTGGTTGGACTGATACTGAAAGTAACGTATTCGAAAGCACGTGTTTCTTGTGGATTGTTAAAACGTGCTTTGTTCTGATCATAATATTCTGAGTAGTCGTTGTCTGTTAATTTAACGGAAGCATCAGGAATAGAAGTATAATCTAAACTTACGTATTTAAAATTAGCCAGTTTATTACGGTTGGTATATTCATCAGTAGCTTCTAAAGAAGTTACATAAACCGAATTACGGATTAAGTTCGAATATTTTGTTTGCAGGGCCTGATTTTTAATCTCTTCCTGTAACATGGTAGATTGTTGCAAAGCCTGAGGTTCTTTCGATTTTAGAAAGTTCATCAAAGTAGCACGGTCTAACTGTCCTGTTTGAGGATTAGAGAAATATTGTTTAATTAGGGGGCTAGGGTTTTGACCTTGTAATAAATCTACCAGTTCATCTTCAGAAACTGTTAAACCTAAACGATCGTACTCTTTAGTTAACAAAACTTTTGCTAACTCTGCATTCCATGCCTGGTCAACAGCCATAGCGGTCATCTGTGCATTTGCACTGCCGCCATATTGTTGTTTCATCTGGTTTACACCTTGATCAACTTTTGGTCCGAATTCATCAATATTGATATCCTTACCATCAATAGACCCTACAACTTTTTGATTTGCCGACCAAAAAGGTTTACCCACGTTAATTGCATCACCTACTAAAAATGCAACAATTGCAAAACCGATGGCAAAAACTAGAATATAGCCTGCACGGTTACGCAAAAATGTCATTAATCCCATATTGTAATTATAAATTTATTTAGTTCTTTTTTAAGAGGGCGCAAGATACAAATTTGCCTCAAAAAAGAAAACACAAAATTTTATTTATCAAGTGTTTAATTTTTAAGTAAATACAAGCCCTGTTTTAATGTTTGAATGACAGAATTTTGAGTGATTGAATGACCAGAATTGTTGAATGGCAAAATTAGTGAATGATGGAGTTATTGAAAGATGATTTGAATAAATCCATTTAAACATTCAATAATTCACTCATTCCATCATTTATACATTGCGACTAAGGCGCTACACCTTCCTTCATATTCAGTTCACCGTTTCCACTATCCATTTCATAGGTACTAAAATCCTGCGGAGCTTTAAAGTTGATGCCTTCACCTATGCTTCCATCTACTCCTTTCACATATACCCTTTGATTGGAATAAAAAATCTTTTTCGACTCATCCCAGATCAGTTCCTGCGAAGAGAAAGTATCGCCCTTACTGTTTTTTACGACTACATTTTTCCTAAATTCGGTTTTAAGCTCATTGTCTTTCCTAATGGCGTAATCGCAAACCAGGTTTCCATCAATGGTTCCGTTAGGGTTATAAAAATCGATATTTACACCCTTAATCATTTCCTGATAAGTGCTTCCGTTCGAAGGCGTAACCTTATCCATTATTGGGGCATATCCTTTAGCCTTAATTCTGGCAGAATCGCTGTAAGTGATATCGACACCAATGGTCCGATCCCTGGACAGGATTACTTTATTTGCTGAGACTGAATTGGCATTTTTTAGATCGTCGTCTCCACAGGAAGCCAGAAAAAAAGGCAACACCAGAAACAGACCACATAAAAATGTCCTTAAATTCATTAGTCTACACGGTACTTACGGAACCAGGTATCGTTCAAGGTAAAGCCTAAGTGGAAATTAATAAACTTCTCTTTAACAAGATTATCGCTTAATGTTCCCCTTTGTCCGAACTCGGTTGTAAAGTTGATTTTATAAAATGCTGAACCACCGTTAGCAGTAGGCAACGGGAAGCCAAAACCTAACGATGCACCCATTTGTTTGATATCCTGATTACCGATTTTGATATAAGTTTTATCGTAATTAACACCAAGGCGGTAATCTACACGTTTCATGTAACTGTTGTAAGAAAATGCATCTGGCGTCCACTGGCCACCCAAAGAAGCACCCCAGCTATCTTGCAAACCTTGGTTTACATTATTGATACTTGTTGCAGACCATTTACTCATTCTAAAATCGGCACCAATCATCCACTTATCATTTTGCTGGATAGAGATCCCAAAATTGTGCGTTAATGGCAAGGTAAGGTTAGATTTTCCGTTATTCGCGATATTTAACGTATCGGCTGCAGGGTTTTCATTACCACTTTGATCTCTTGTGTAGAACGTAGCAAAAGAAGTTTGTGTTGAATTTATTTTTCCAGAGGTGCTTCCAGAATAACCCAGGGTCATAATCGTCTTTTTACCAATATTAAAATCGTACTGTATGCCATAAGAGTAATTTATACCGCCAACACTGTTTTTATTTTGAAGTTTGGCATTGTAAGACCCTGCTGATTGAAATTCGGTAGCGCGGGTAGTTTGAAGGTTACCAAAAATATATTCTAAGTTACCCCCAATTCTTAAATGATCGCCAAAACGATAGCCATAACCTAAATAAGCCTTTGATAAGCCGCCTTCGCCTTCATAAAGCTGGTCTAAAGTGGTTGTATCAACTTTGGTCGTGTTTCTGTAAGAATAACCCAAATCTGAGTAAGGCAAAATACCAAAACTCAAGGCCGATCTTTTGGTAACTGGAGCGGCAAATGCCAAATGACTAAAAGTAGAATTGAAACTCGTTTCGCTTAAATTGTTTCGCGAAAGATTGGTTAAACCAGCACTCATTCCCACATCAATGGTGGTTAAAGTTATTCCGGCATAAGATGCAGGGTTTTGCATATTAATATAATTGAACCCTGTTACTTTACCTACTGCGGTAGAAATTCCACCCATTGCTCTAAGCTGGGGCAACAAAGATCCCTTTATATTTCCAAGTCCATATCTTGAATATGGTGATGAAGTGGTAACCTGTGCCTGAGCACTTAAACCACAAACTAGAACGAGTATGGCTGCAATATAATTTATTCTTTTGTACATTTTAATCTGCAATAGCTTCATTTAATCCTTTTAATACTAAGTAAGGATCTTTTATAATTTGAGGCGCAAAGATGCTGTTTTGTAATTGTTTATACAAAAAATTAGCATCACCCCCCGTTATAATTACCTTCAGAGCACTTTCTTTTTTATTATTTAGGGCAATAAAGCCTTCAATTTCGTTTATTATTCCTTGTAAAACGCCGTTTTTGATTGCCGATTGGGTATCAGTACCTTCCACAATAGCCTCATTTGCATCCCAATCCACCAAAGGCAAACGGCCGGTAAATTCGTGTACAGCTTTAAAACGCATGCCAATACCAGGGCTTATACTTCCGCCAAAATATTCCTTCGTGCTACTTAAAACATCGTAAGTAATACAGGTACCTGCATCAACCACTAAACTTGCGTTTGTTGGATGTAAGCCATTTGCACCCAAAATAGCAGCCCATCTATCTAATCCTAAAGTAACTGGCGTTTTATATCTATTTTGTACGCCGTTCGTCAACATGGTTGAAAAACGGATATACTCGGTATGCTTTTTTAAAAATACTTCTAATGGTCCAACTTCCTGGTTAACACTACTGATGATGGATTTCGCTGGCGAAAACTTCTCAATCAATTGAGCCAGGTCAAGTATCCCAATTTTATTGAAACGCTGATGGTGAATAATTTCCTTATCTGCAAAAACTGCAACCTTAACAGCAGAATTTCCAATATCAATGCTTAGCCTACGCATTTAAAATCTCCCACTGCAAATATATGTTCTTAGAAATTCCAATGACTCCATTTTTTATCCATCTTGATTAAAACTAAAAAAGCTTTAATTCTAAAATCATGCACAAAGCTATTAATCTTTGTCAAGTTTCGCTCTAGTTATTTGTTAAAAAAGGTTAAACAAACAGAAAATACTGTATCGAAAGCACAAATAAAACGAACAATGTTTCGTAAAACCAGCGTTTTTTGGCATTGCTAAAATAGTATGCCAACAGTACCGATCCTGGCGGTACACACAGCAAAAAATGCCAGGTCCTGAAATCCGGTTTGAGGTAAAAACTTGCTGCAGAAATAATAAACATGAAAAATAACAGCTGAAAACTCTTCCGTGTACTGATAAAACTCCTAAAGAAATTTTCCCGGAGCTGTAGTGATGCCAGTATGATAATTACCGTTACCGGGATCAGCACCAGGTAATCGTTATAGTTGATTTTAAAAACCGAAGGAAACTTATTGCCTAATGGTTTCCATATCTGATAAAACGAGCTTAAATTATCATTCCAATAATAAAATACGGCCAGAAAAAAGAAAACCGTAATAAAGCCAATCAAGCCARCTACCCATTCGCGCCAATTAAACGACCTAAAAAGCAACAGTGCTAAAAAGATCATAAGCAACATGGCCATAAACGGAAAATAAATCAATGTTCCAATCCCAATAATCATCCCGATATCGAACACAGTGGTAATGGAGTTCGCACTTTTACCCAGTTTTAAAAACTTATCTATAATCCAAATCAACAGAAAGTTACATAACAATGCCGGACTTAGGATCATAAAAGGCATGAACAAACTTGTTCCTGTTACAAACATCAGCCCAGGAAGGAAACTGGGTTTGGCCAATAAATTATGATTGTTTACAACTCGATTGAAAATTAAAGCCTGTACATAAACCAAAAGTGCCGCGATAAAAATATTGGTATATGGCGTAAAGGCATTGTCTAAATCTATATTGATCAATAACCGGGCAAATGGCTCCAAAAAATCAAAGTTCAGCTTATCGTGCGTTTCATGAAAAATGGCAATACGCAAAAAGAATGTGTACGCCAGCAAGAATACGAGGTTAATTGGATTTAGTTTTCTAAACTGATTAATCATGCCTTTTTAAAGAGTAGGCAAAGTAAAGAAAATAATTTAATAGTAGCAGAAGAAAGACCAAAGCTTAAAGACTAAAGACCAAAGTTTAAATACCAAAGCGGAGGGCGATAAGCGTTGAGCGGAAGGACAAAAGTAGAAAGACCAAAGCTTAAAGACCAAAGGGAGGGTTTATGTTATTTATCCTATTAAAAGACATCCATAAATCTGTCAGGCTGAGCGGRGTCGAAGACCATTTGGTAAATAAAAAAGTAGAAAGACTGATGAGGAGGGGTCTATTCTTTTTTAGAAAAGCAGGTTCCTGTCTGTATCGGTTCCAGCAGCCCTGCCATCCGCTTTATCCCGATGAAAAATCGGGATGTCCGCTCCTGTCAGGTTTAGATTACGCAGTATTGTGCCACGGATTAGAACAAGCTAAAACCAAAGCTTAAAAGACTAAAGCAGGGATGTATATAGTTGTCTCTCTCTTAAAGATTTGTCAGTCTGAGCGGAGTCGAAGACCGTTAATAACCAACTAGTTTTGCTACGCAAGTAATCAACTAAAGCCACTGCTACTTAGATCTAATGACTAAATTCATCACAAATGATCCTTTGACTACACTATCAATGACATATTCCAAAAGAAAGGTCGTCATTGCGAGGAGGAACGACGAAGCAATCTTAATGCGCACGCTGGTAGCGATCGTTGTAAGATTGCTTCGTCGGCTGAAAAAGCCTTCTCGCAATGACGATAATCTGAGGAGATTTACTTTTTAATCCAACTGGCATTTATTGAATTTTATGAAAAAAAAATTATCTCTCAGGATAACAAATCATAGGCAAATTGACTTTGAACTCAGGACTGAAAACTCAGGACTAAACCCTCGCGTATTTCTTCACCATATCATCAATGATCTGCGCTGTTTCATCCGGAAAATTGAACTCATGTTTTTGAGGATTTTCTACCCAGTTTTTGATAATCGGCAACCAATTCCTGGTACTTCCCCAAATTACTGGCAAACCAAACTGTTTTAAGGCATAGGCATTACATTGTTGTTCAAACTGAAAACGCATAGGCGCCACCAGCAGTTTTTTCTTTAGATAAAGCGCTTCAGCAGGTCCTTCGAAACCGCCACCGGTAAACAAACCTTCGCAGGTGGCCAGGCTTTTATTAAATTTTTCGTTGTTAACAGGCTCTACAAAAACATTCCCTTCCTGGTAGGCAACTTTACTGTGTTTAGAAAAAACCTGCCAGGTAACCTCAGGGAGCTGAGTAAAAAGCTTTACCAAACGTTTATCGTCAATGGCTGGAAGATATACCGTATAATGTCCTAAATTTTCACTTTTCAGATTTCGGATCTCTGCCCTGATTACCGGGGTATGGATAAAAGTATCGTAACGGTCGAAATGAAAGCCAATGTGATATTTGGTAGGCGCATAACGGCTCAAAATCAACTTCCCCCAATCTAAAGTTCTAGGACGGGGTACTTTTTTAGATTTAAATGCAGCCTGATGGCTCAATGATACACATTCTATGCCCTGCAGTTTACAGGCCCAGGCGCTTACAGGTTCAAAATCGTTAACAATTAAGTTGTACTCTTTCAAAGGCAGCTGCTTCATATCTTTTCTAAATCGGAAAAGATTCATGTTCAGCCATGTTTTAAAATGGTCTACACCGCCTTTTTTCCCAAAGATAAAACTGAAACCATGCAATTGATATTTTACAGGCTGACTGAGTTTCACATCGGCCTGTGTTCCACTTACTAAAATATCCAATTCGCCATACTGCTGAAGTAAAGGAATAATTTCCCTCGCCCTGCTGATATGACCATTACCTGTTCCCTGTATTGCGTAAAGTATCTTCATTTATGCCCGAATATCTAAAATTATTGGGCAATTTCATATTTTATATTCTGTAAAAGAATATTTATGTCCAGTTTACTTTTTAAATCCTCGGCATCAGAAAGGATTCCTTCATCCAATTCGTCTTTTGTAAAATGTTGATGTTCGTACTTAAAAACCGTCCAGTTTTTATTTTCATACTCTAAAGCGGTTAAACTTTCCACCCAATCTCCACTGTTCAGGTAAATCACTTTTCCATCCTCGGTAACAATTTCACGTTGCTCAGCCTGATGAATATGGCCACAAACTACGTACTGATACCCTTTTTCGATGGCAAGTTCTGCCGCAGTTTGCTCAAAACTATTGATGAACTTAACGGCGTCTTTAAACTTTGCTTTTATTTTTTTCGAAAAGCTCATCTTCTCCCGCCTAAATGCGGTAAGTACCCAGTTTACAAAACTATTAATGAGGATCAGTGTATCGTAGCCAACCGCACCAAGTTTAGCCAGCCATTTAGAGTGCTGCATGGTAACATCAAAAACATCGCCATGAAAAAACCATGCCTTTTTACCGTCCAACTCTAAAATTAATTTATTCTGGAGATGGAAAGTACCCATTTCCATGCCATCAAATTTGCGGAGCATTTCATCATGATTTCCCGTTAGGTAGTGAACCTGAACACCCTCCGATACGAATTTCATCAGTTTACGGATCACCTTCATGTGCGATTCGGGCCAATAACTTTTGCTAAACTGCCAGATATCGATGATATCGCCATTTAAGATCAGCGTTTTGGGTTTTATGCTCTTAAGGTATTTTAAAAGTTCTTTTGCATGGCAACCATAGGTACCTAAATGTACATCGGATATTACGACTACATCGACATTTCTTTTATCCATAAACGGGAAATTTTAGGGGGAAGAGTCTTATTACCGCTCGATTAAAGCAGTTCAGAGATAGATTAGCTGTGTTACCACTCCTCTTCCTCATCGAGTTTTACCTCAAAGGGGCTAAAGAAATAAAGTACAACAATTAATAAACACACGGCAAAGAATGATTCTAACATATCATCTGATTTACATTACAAAGGTAAGACTCTGTATATCAAACAAATGTTACGACATTGTTAAATTATTATTCTATTCCGTTTATTGTTCATTAGCGCAATGGTTAGCTAATCGGTTAATGGCAAAGATTTAGGTTAGTTCCTTTTCATAGATCCTGAAACAAGTTCAGGAGGACGATCGCAAGTGTGAATGCTCAGAATCTCAAGGTGTGCAATGAATTCATATTAAAGATCTTTTGATTGCGCTATCATTGACGGATTCCAATAGAAAAATCGTCATCTCGACTGGAACGCAGTGAAATGGAGAGATCTATCTGGACAGATTTAGCTTCGCTGAGCCTTCGGGTTCTCGACTGCGTTGCACTCCGCTCGAAATGACGCGAGAAAAGAAGGGATGATAAGTTGCGGGGAGTGAACGACTTAGAACTAAAAAACAAAACCCCGCAAGATTTTGATCTTGCGGGGCGTAAATCTATTTAAAGAAATATTAAGCTTTAACTGCTTTCTTTTTCTTCTTTTCTTCTGAGTAAAACCCAAAACCTAATCCGGCCAACAACAAGATAGATCCTGCTAAAGAGATTTTCTCTCCGGTATAATATGATGTTGGGTGGAAAATAAACTCAAGTTTATGGTTGCCTGCTTCTAACTGCGCTGCACGTAAAACGTAATCAGCCCTGAAGTATGGCTTTTCAACACCATCGATATACATTTTCCAGCCTTTATCATAATAGATTTCGGAAAACACTGCGATTACATCTTTAGCGGTTGAGTATTCATAAGTTAAATGATCAGGGTTGTAGTTGGTTAATTTAATAAAACCTTCCTGACCCGTTCCTAAACGTTTGGTATCAATCGAATTTTTGAAACTTTCATCAACAATGGCTTCTTTCTTAGCATCAAAACTGCTAATGGCCTTCATTTCTTCATCAGCATTTTTAGCAAACTGAACACTTTGTACAAACCAGGCATTACCCGCGGCCGTTGCATTACGCTGCATTTTATACGATCCATTCTGAGGATCTTGCGTAATAATGTACTTGGTATTTAACATATCCAACACATCCTGGTTAACACTTTTTGTTAATTGGTTATCTACCAACTCCTGAAAACGTTTTAACCTCGCGGAGTGGAAACCACCAACGGTTTTATGGAAATAAGAAGTTTCGGCACTTTTAAACGGATCGCCCAACGATAAATCGAAAACCCTAAAGTTTGGATCTTTATCAGCCGCGATAAAATTATCTACATCTCTAGGCTGGTAATGGTTGTTCAGGTCACTTTTACTCACAAAGTTCTGGTTGTTTAAATAACGACGGTCTACCTGCCACAAATCAATCAAAACAAATAGTGCCAATAAACCGAAGGCCAATTGCATATTCATTTTCTTAGTGATGAAAGCCCAAGTAACACCAAAACCAATGGCTATAAACAATACGGTACGTAAAGCGTCAGCACGTGCTAAAGCCACACGGTCGGCAACAATGCCATTTAAAATTTCCATTGCGGCACCGCGGTTGTTCTGCAAGGTTTGTGTTAAAGYATCTAAAACCTGTGCCTGGTTGGCCTGCGTAAAGCTGAAGAACGCCGTAGGGATCACGGCAATAATTAAAGCAAAACCACCGGTAATACCTGCTGACCAGGTTAATCGCTGCACTAAATATTTTTGATCGTATTTTCCTTCTTGTGCTTCTTTAATGGCCAGTATAGCCAGCAAGGGTACCAATAAACCTACAACGGCCAATATCGATTCAACAGCCCTGAATTTGTTATAACCGGGAAGGTAATTAAAGAATATATCCGAGATAAACGGTAAGTTACTTCCAAAGGAAAGGAACAGCAATAAGACACTTGATCCTAAGAT
>NZ_JBFTQI010000081.1:0-11881 GCF_056398925.1 Pedobacter sp. 01T416_2 | reverse complement strand
ATCCGAAGGCTCATAGTATAACCTCAGTGCCTGACATCCGTCCAGACCAAGATACCTGAACCATTCTTGCGGGTTTTCGGCAACGGTTGTACGTTTTCCTGCTGAAAAGAAATATTTTTTCTTTTCGGTAGTAAAAAAGACCTTTTCGCAGAACTGGAAAGTGCTATGATGTTGAACGAACTCTTGGTGTGTGCCCGGATCGGCAATACACTTGTTTCCATATGCAACCAAAGCGATGAGCTGGGCCAGGGTTCCTGTCATGTTTTATTTGAGTGTGTTAGATAAAAAATAGATCATGAAAGATATACCTTTCAATTGATTACTCAAAATTATTTACAGGTATGTTTATCAGAAGGCATAAACCAAAATGCAATGATCAACTTGCATCGCAGCTCACCGTTTCCATTTCAGCAAGTTCGAAGGTAAGGTTCACCGAACGTCCATCAAGCGGTCTGGTACAGTGCTTAACCCTTGCAGGAATGGTGAATAGCTGTCCCGGTTTCAGCTCAACCGTACGGTCCTCAAGATCAATTAATAAAGTGCCTTCAATGCCCATAAAGGTTTCATCACTATTGGGATGGTAGTGCCAGTAAAAGGGCTCCGTCATTACCCCAACCCTTACAACATGGTCATTAAAGAGGGTAAGCGGAATATTTTTGTATCTGCTTACACCAGCGGTTTCCTGCTCAATATCAATCACCGTAAGCTGAGGTATGGTCTTGATCATTTTTTATTTTAGCCTTAAAATTACATATTTTCTGATTTAAACCCTATTAACAGGTGACTACATCTTTAATACCGGAGTCATCAATGACTGAAAGGTAGCGGGACACCTGGTGCGCATAATGCATATCATACCCGCTGTTCCGATCTGTACAATTTATTCCATAAAGCATCGATTAGCTTTGTGAAATTCCTTAATTTTAAATTATAACCAAATCCTTATGGAACAGAACCAATTGATCAGAATGGATAATATGGGCATTGTTGTGGCATTGCTTGACAATGCAATCTCTTTTTTCACCGAAATCGGACTGAAACTTGAAGGCCGGGCAACAATCGAGGGAGAATGGGCAGGTAAGGTTACGGGACTGGGTAACCAGCACGTGGAAGTGGCCATGATGGTTACCCCCGACGGCCATAGCCGACTTGAAATTTCACGGTTTCTTACTCCCCTTACCATTTCAGACCACCGCGAAGCACCGGTTAATTCTCTTGGCTACCTGCGTGTAATGTTTACGGTTTCAGATATCGACGAGTTGTTGCCAAGACTGCAAAAACACGGCGCCACATTGGTTGGTGAAGTTGTTCAATATGAAGACGTTTACAAACTTTGCTACATCAGGGGATCAGAAGGTCTTCTAATCGGGCTTGCGCAGGAGCTTAAAAGAAGATGAGCGCATGGCTAAGCTGATAGCTTAAAAGATATTGGAATTGGACCTGTGTGATAATTCGGTACGGCTAAATTCAAAGCCTTAAGATATTTCATGTTAATTTTAGCCATATTGGCCCAATCCTTCCAAAGAAATTGCTAATTTTCGGCGAATCTGATCAATAAGATAGATTCTGCCTAAAACCGCTATTTAATGAAAGTACAAGCGTATACCTTTAAAATATTTTTTGTTACCTTATTGATTTTTTGCCAGCTAATGGCCATTGCACAAACCAAAAAACAAAAAGCTGTGAGTACCACTAAAGCTTTCGTGCTTGGTGTGGTAGACGAAATCCAATCAAAAGAATTGGCTGAGAAAAGAATCTTGAACATTTACCTTCCTGAAGGCTATCAACAAAACGATACCACAAAATATCCTGTAATTTATTTGCTTGATGGTTCTGCAGATGAAGATTTTATCCATATTGTAGGTCTGGTACAGTTTAATAGTTTCGAATGGGTAAATCAGGTGCCTAAATCAATTGTGGTGGGCATTGCCACTGTAGATCGGAAACGGGATTTTACTTTCCCAACATCTATCGAGGGCGACAAGAAAAGGTATCCTACAACAGGCCATTCGGATAAATTTATTTCGTTCATCGAAAAAGAGCTTCAATCCTATATTCAGGCAAAATATAAAACGGATGCGAACAAAACCCTTATTGGTCAATCTTTAGGTGGTTTGCTGGCCACTGAAATCCTGATTAAAAACCCTACACTTTTTAATAAATACATTATCATTAGTCCTAGTTTATGGTGGGACAATGCTTCGTTGTTGAATCAGGATTCCGAATTAAAGGAAAATACTTTTAAGCAACAAACTGATGTTTACATTGCTGTTGGTAAAGAAGGCCTAACGCCAACCGAAATACCCAGGGTGATGGAAGTGGATGCAAATTTATTGACTGAAAAAATAAAAGGTTTCAAAAACAAAAATGTAAAAGTATATTTTGATTTTTTGCCACAGGAGAACCATGCAACGATTATGCACCAGGCGGTATCCAATTCTTTTAAATTTCTATACCCGGCAGTGAAAAAAGAATAGGTTTTAAAAAATATCCAACACTGGTGGATACAAAAACCGATATACAAATTCATGCTACTAAAACGTTAAAATGAAGGTTTTTGATTAAAAAAGCAATAAAATTTTTTAATTCAAATAAATAAACGTTAATTAGACATTTATTTATTGTTATGAGCACAGCAAACTATGTAATTGGAGTGGATTACGGGACAGATTCTGTCCGGTCAGTTCTAGTCGATACCGCAAACGGAAAGGAAATAGCATCGTCTGTTTTTCTTTATCCAAGATGGCAGAAAGGTTTATATTGTAAACCGGCTGTTAATCAGTTCCGCCAGCATCCGTTAGATTATATTGAAGGTTTAACACACACTATAAAAGATTGTTTAACAAAAGCAGGTGGTGGCGATATTGCACATCTGGTAAAGGGGATTTCAGTTGATACAACCGGATCAAGTCCGGTGGCTGTTGATGCAACGGGTACTCCCCTTGTCCTGACCAAAGGTTTTGAAGAAAATCCAAATGCCATGTTTGTGCTTTGGAAAGACCATACCTCAGTTAAAGAAGCTGCAGAAATTAACGAACATGCTACTAAATTTAGTACCAATTACCTTAAATATGTAGGTGGTATTTATTCGTCAGAATGGTTCTGGTCTAAATTATTACACATATTAAGGGTCGATTCGACTATTAAAAAAGGTGCGRCATCGTGGGTAGAACATTGCGACTGGGTTCCGTTTTTGCTTTGTGGTGGAAACGACATTACAACAATGAAACGTAGCCGTTGTGCCGCGGGGCATAAAGCACTTTGGGCAGAAGAGTTTAACGGTTTACCTCCTGAAGATTTCTTTAGCAGTCTTGATCCGCTTTTAGCAGGCTTTAGAGATAAATTATTCACCGATACCTATACTTCTGATATTTCTGCGGGAACATTGAGCGAAGAATGGGCAACTAAACTGGGCTTAAGTACAGATGTAGTTGTTGGTGTTGGTGCATTTGATGCACACATGGGAGCGGTTGGTGGACAGATTGAACCTTACTACCTAAGTAAAGTAATGGGTACGAGTACCTGCGATATTCTGGTTGCTCCCAATCAGGATTTACATGGAAAATTGATCAACGGTATCTGCGGACAGGTTAATGGCTCGGTAATTCCGGGTATGGCAGGTTTAGAAGCCGGTCAATCTGCTTTCGGTGATGTTTATGCCTGGTTCAAGAATTTAATCAGCTGGCCATTAAACCATTTACTTACTGAATCTGATGTAATTGATGAAGCTACAGCTACTGCATTAAAGGCAGAGCTCGAAGGAAAAATAATCGCTAAGTTAAGCAACGAGGCTGCAGCTTTACCAGAGGGCGACTACGCCGAACTGGCAATAGACTGGTTGAATGGCCGTAGAACACCAGATGCAAATCAGGAACTTAAAGGCGCCATAACCGGTTTAGGTTTAGGAACAGATGCACCACGGTTTTTCCGTGCCTTAGCTGCCGCCACCTGTTTTGGTGCGAAAGCCATTGTAGATCGTTTTAAAGAACAGGGTGTTCCGGTTAAAGGAATTATCGGTATTGGTGGTGTAGCAAAAAAATCGGCTTATATTATGCAAATGATGGCGGATGTATTGGAAATGCCCATTAGAATCCATCGTTTTGAGCATACCTGTGCATTAGGTGCGGCAATGTTCGCTGCTGTAGCAGCTGGTATTTATCCAGATATCGAAGCAGYAATGGCGGCCATGGGAACAGGCTTTGAGAAAGAATACAAACCCAATATTAAAAAACAAAAACTTTACCGCCAGCATTACCAACAATATTTGGGACTAGGCAGGTACCTGGAGAAATACAATAAAAAAGATGTAAAACCTTACTTATCATGAGCAACTATCAAGATATAAAAGAGCAGGCTTACCAGGCCAACATGCAGTTGCCCAAATTGGGACTGGTACTTTTTACCTTTGGCAATGTGAGTGCTGCAGATCGGTCGAAAGGTGTTTTTGCCATTAAGCCAAGCGGCGTACCTTACGAAGATCTATCGCCGGAGAAAATGGTGATTGTAGATTTTGACGGAAATACTGTTGAAGGCAGTTTACGTCCCTCATCAGATACTAAAACCCATGCGGTTTTATATAAACACTGGGCAGAAATTGGCGGAATTGTACATACACATTCTACTTATGGCACAGCCTGGGCGCAGGCGCAAAGGGCAATTCCAATTTTCGGAACTACCCATGCCGACCATTTAACAGTAGATATTCCTTGTGCACCACCAATGGCTGATGAAATGATTAAAGGGAATTATGAGTACGAAACGGGGTTTCAGATCATGAACCATTTTGAAAGTTTGGGTTTAAGTTATAAGGAGGTCGAGATGATTTTGGTGGGTAACCACGCTCCTTTTACCTGGGGAAAAACAGCCGAGAAAGCGGTTTATAACAGTGCGGTTTTAGAAACCGTGGCGCAAATGGCTTTGTTAACAGAACAGATCAATCCGCAGGCACCAAAGCTGAAAGATTCGTTGATAGAGAAACATTACGAGCGTAAACATGGTGATGGTGCTTATTATGGACAGCTTTGAGGTAGTCTTTAGTCACGAGTCTAAAGTCTTTAGTCTTGGGTGCAGAGATAACGTTGCATAATAAGTTTTGGAAAGCAGGTACAGTAGTGCTTGGGGAACGAAAGCCCCGCCATTCGCTATAGTCCCGATGCTAATTTAGTGCCGATTCATCGGTAAAGAATCGGGAGCTGCCGCTGCTGTCGGGTTTAACTTAATAAGGTCTACCTAAGTAACCTAAACCTGATTGGAGTGAGCATCCCGATGTAAAATCGGGATAAAACGGAAAGCAGGACTACCCTAACCGATGAAATACGGAACCTTGCTTTTCAAAAAAAAAAGAATATGCATAATGTTCTGTGAGGACATAGCCCACGAAAGAAGAGTGGTAGGCTTTAAAAAAGATATACATAATGGTCTGTGAGGACACAGACCATGGCATTGAATAAATTAAAAATAACATAAATAGTAATGATTGATTTAAAAAAATTACAAGTTTGGTTTATTACAGGTACGCAGCATTTGTACGGTGAAGAAACCTTAAAACAAGTAGCGGAGCACGCTCAACAAGTGGCCGATTCGTTAAACCAAAATGGAAGTATTTCTGTTTCGGTCGTGTACAAACCGATTGTAAAAACTACAGAGGAGATTTTCGAAACCTTACAACAAGCCAATATTGATGAGAACTGTATCGGCGTAATTACCTGGATGCATACCTTCTCTCCTGCTAAAATGTGGATCAGGGGCTTAAATGTTTTGCAGAAACCATTATTACACTTACACACACAGTTTAATCGCGATATTCCTTGGAATACCATTGATATGGATTTCATGAATCTGAATCAAAGTGCACATGGAGACCGTGAATTTGGTTTTATGGTTTCGCGTATGCGTAAAGACCGTAAAGTAGTTGTAGGTCACTGGCAGGATGAAGAAGTAGCTAAACAGATTGATACCTGGTGCAGGGCTGCTGCCGGATGGCACGATTGGCAAGGTGCTAAATTCGCTCGTTTTGGCGATAATATGCGTTATGTGGCCGTTACAGATGGCGATAAGGTAGAAGCCGAAATGAAATTTGGTTTCGCAGTAAACACTTATGGTATAGGTGATTTAGTAGCAGTAATTAATGGAATAAGTGAGGAGTCTATTCAAGCGTTATTAAAAGAATACGAAGCGACTTACGAGATGACTGCCGATTTAAAAGTTGGTGGTGCCAGACATTCATCTGTTTATGAAGCGGCCAAAATTGAACTGGGTTTAAGAAAATTCCTGGAAGACGGAGGTTTTAAAGGGTTCTCTGATACTTTTGAAGATCTACATGGTATGATCCAGTTACCTGGGATTGCAGCACAACGTTTGATGGCCGATGGTTATGGTTTTGCTGGTGAAGGTGATTGGAAAACGGCTGCTTTGGTACGTGCCTGTAAAGTAATGGGTGCTGGTTTAGCGGGTGGAAATGCATTTATGGAAGATTATACGTATCATTTCGATCCGGCAAACTCGATGGTTTTAGGCTCACACATGCTCGAGGTTGATGCTTCATTGGCAAGTGGTAAAGCGAGTTTAGAGGTTCATCCACTGGGTATTGGCGGCAAAGCAGATCCTGCGCGTTTGGTTTTTAACGTTGCTGGTGGCGATGCTTTAAATGCATCTTTAATAGATATGGGCAACCGTTTCCGTTTATTAGTGAACGAAGTAAAAGCTGTTGAAGCTGAACATGATTTACCAAACTTACCGGTAGCCCGTGTATTGTGGAAACCACTACCTGATATGAAAACGGGTTGTGCGGCATGGATTTATGCTGGTGGTGCCCACCATACCGCTTATAGTCAGAACTTAACTACCGAGCATTTATTAGATTTTGCGAATATTGCCGGCTTAGAATATGTAAATATTGGTGCCGATACCAAAATCAATCAATTCAGGAATGAATTGCATTGGAATGAGGTTTTTTATAAATAATTTTAATAAATTAATGCTCAATAAAAAGCCGATAATCTTAGGGTTATCGGCTTTTTTATGCGATTATCATTCTGTGATTAACATCCCCTTTGACCGTCCTCCTGAACTTGTTTCAGGAGCTTAGCTTAATAGGCATAACCACGGTCATTCTGAAGCTTCGGGAAAGCGCTAAATAAATTGCTTTGGGGCGATAAAATCGCCATCCTCATGCATCCTCGTTACAAACGAGGACGATTTATGAGATAGTCACCCCTTGATCGTCCTCCTGAACTTGTTTCAGGATCTTTGAAAATGAATATTATATGTAATAGATGCTGAACTAAATTTACTGCGTAGCTTTCCGCTTTGCTACAGGTCAGCATGACGCCCCAGTAAAAGTATGGCTAAAGTTTAATTTCCTACACTAACCATCGCTTTAATCACTCCATTCTTTGGATCTAACCAGCTTTCAAACTCATCTTTTACTTCCTCAAATTTAACTTGATGCGTAATATAATTGGTAGGATTAACCAAACCAGCTTTCATTGATTTGATTACATGTTCAAAATCTTCAATGGTGGCATTTCTACTGCTCATTAATGTCGATTCGCGCTTATGAAACTCAGGGTGGTTAAAAATTAAATCTCCTTTTTGCAAGCCGATTAAAACGAACCTCGCTCCATGTGCCATATAGTTTATAGCATTGTTAATGGCCTTCTGATTACCTGTAGCATCGATTACTACCGTCGGCATATCGCCATTGGTAATATCACTCAGTTGTTGCACAACATCAGGCGAAAGCGCATTAACCACATGTGCTACCTTTAATTTATCTTTACAGAAAGCCAAACGGTCTTCGTTAATATCTAAGGCGATTACGTTGGCCCCGGCAATTCTGGCGAATTCCATCGTACCCAAACCAATTGGCCCGGCACCAATAACCAGAACAAATTCTCCAGGTTGAACATCTGCCCTACGCACACCATGCGCACCGATAGCTAATGGTTCAACTAAAGCGAGTTCATCATAACTCAAGCCCTCGCCATGTAAAAGTGTTCTTGATGGAACCTGTAAATATTCGCGCATACCACCATCAACATGTACACCACAAACCTGCATTTTAACACAGCAGTTTGGTTTGTTCATTCGGCAGGCAATGCATTCGCCACAATTAAAATATGGGATAAAAGTAACAGCCTCTCCTATTTTGAAACTATTGGCTCCATCGGCTTCAACCAATTCGCCAGATAACTCGTGACCTAAAACTCTGGGGTAGTTAAAGAAAGGTTGGGTACCTTCAAAGGCATGTAAATCGGTCCCACAGATACCGATTCTTTTAATTTTTATAATCGCATGGTCTTTTTTAAGCTCAGGTTTTTCTGTTTCTGAATATTCGAAAGTTCCAGGTGTAGTACAGGTAAGGGTTTTCATTGTAATTTATTTATTGTCAGTCTGAGCCTGTCGAAGACCATCAATAGTCCTTCGACAGGCTCAGGATGACATGATCTCGTAATTAATTTAAGCGTTCGCCAAAGCCCTGTCTAAATGAACATAGCCGCCATCAACATGGATAATCTGTCCGGTGGTATGACTTGATTTGTTAGACATTAAAAAGGCTGTCATGTTTGCAATTTCTTCAGCGGTTGTCATTCTATTTTCCAATGGAATTTTGGAAGTGATCTCTTTTAGTTTTTCTTCCGCATTATCTAAAGTCTCTATCCAGGTTTCGTAAGCAGGTGTCCAGCATTCGGCAACCACTACTGCATTTACACGGATGCCATATTTTAATAATTCAACAGCCCATTCGCGGGTTAATGCATTTCTACCTCCATTTGCGGCAGCATAGGCTGAAGTATTTCCTTGTCCGGTTTCGGCAGTTTTAGAGGTGATATTTACAATAGCACCTTTGCTTTTAATTAATTCCGGCAAGGCATGGTGTGCCATCAGATAATAATGCACTACGTTTTTATGTAACGAAGCCATAAAGTCTTTATAATTTCCACTTTCTAAACCTACTCCATCGTTAACGCCCGCATTATTTACTAAACCATCAATCCTTCCAAATTTAGCGACGATTTCTTTAACTACTTTTTCGCAATCCTCTGGATTGGAAAGTTCTGCAACAAATTGTTCCGCTTGTTTGCCTTGTGCAACAATCTCATCAACTACTTTTTGGTTATCTTCTGCTTTTCTACCTACGATTACCGCAATTGCATTTTCATTCGCAAATACTTCTGCAATGCTTCTACCAATGCCTTTTGCAGCCCCGGTAATGATAATAACTTTTTCTTTTAATTGTAAATCCATTTTTTACTAATTTTATATTGCTCGTCACCCTAAATTTATTTCAGGGTCTATCTTGTTGTTCAGATCCTGAAACAAGTTCAGGAAGACGATACCATTTATTTAATCATATTAATTACATCTGCCCTTCTTGATTCAGGCCATACTTTTAAATCTATTAATTTTCCATTCTTCAACTGCCCTTCAACGGTGGTTTGGTAAGGCGCATAGAGCTTGAAATGTACATCCCACTCTTTAGGCCATGCAGGGTAAAGATAAATTTTTTTTCCGTCTACCTGCATCAGCATTTCCTGTAAACCAATCATACCAGAGCCGCCCCAATTATGGTCTGGTGTCCAGTCGAAGCCAGGTCCCCAGAATGCCGGAAATCTCCTTCCTGAGTCTTTTAACTTTGCGGTGGTTAGATTTGCAGCATCTTCAGTTAAACCTAATCTGGCAGCAAAAATATTGTCCTGTTTCCAGCCTACAAAACTGCGGAATTTCAATACATCTGTATCGTATTTAAAGGTATTGATAGCGGTGTCTAAACCAGGTTTACCAATTCCATAAATGCCCCAGGGATAAACGGGATACAACTGCGGACTTTCGGTATTGTTAATGCGCTCCCAAAGTTTTGCCGGAGCAATTGTGGTGCGACCTTCAAATGCCCTAAAACTGATGGGTGGAATGGTTTTCAGCATTGCTTTCCATTCCAACTTTTGCTTTTCAGCTAAATTGGGACGCTCCAGAAGTCGTTCTAAAACGGTTTTTAGTGCGGCAATGGTTGAGGTGGCGTTATAGGCCATTTTATAGGTTTCAGCGCCCGATCCAGGATACAAAACCACATGTCCATCGGCATCTAAAACTTTTGCTCCGCGTTGTTTGGCTAAATAGGTATAATGTTCTTTAAAAAAGCTAAGTGAACTTTCAATCAATGGAAGATATTTTTCGATGTTATTGCCATTATACCTTTCTGTTTCCAATATCATCATACAGAACTCTAAAACAGTATCCCACTGGTATTCTAACCAGGCATTGTATTCCATGCCTTTGTTAAAATCGGCAGGACGTTTCCAGCCATATTCTGCTGGGTTTGGTAATCCAAAATTTTCCAATTGCTCTGTAAAACTGGCGCCATTATGTCCCCAGGCAGACTGTGTCCTGATTTCAGCATTTTTTAACAAATTCAGGTAGAAATCGAACTGAGGTTTCATCATTTCAAAATCGCCGCTTTTTAACATCGGCCAATAGACCAAACGTTGATTTTGAGCGGTGTGGGTACCTCCTCCCCAATTCCTGAAATCGGGTGTATATTTCAGCACCGTATCAGTAAGTTGTGGATCGAAGGTAAATAAACCGCCATTAAATTTCGTAGGGTATTTGCCAAAGGCATTGCAACCCAACATATACCTGAATAACTGATAATTTTTAGCCGATTGATTGGCTGATTCATCTTTCGAATCGATATAAATGAAACTCTTTTCAAAGTAATCATTCCACCATTTTATACTGGATTTATGCTTGTTATTGATTTTTAATGAAGTTAACTGTTTTTCCCAGTCAGAAATTGATTCAGTTTTAACTGTATGTAAAGCAATGGTAATGTGGCTTGAACGCGAAGGTTTTTTACTTTTCAACGTCCAGCCTTTAAAAGGTGTACTTAAATAGATACCTTCATCATTTCCTGCCTGAAACAGGTTATCTCCCTGCATCAATCCGCCGAAAATCATGTTTTTTAACGGATTGAACAATTCGGCTTTTCTATCATCAAGACCTTGCTGTTTTACTGTAATATCGAATACGGTCTCGGCTTTATTTTGATGGTAAAATTGAACGTTATTGTTTTTAAAAGCAATTTCATCTTTAAAGGTTTTTACAATGCCCTGAGGCGCCCATTTATACGAATTTTGGTTGTTCTCTTTGCCTTTTGTAATGCGGTCTTCAAAGCGCCAGCTTTCGTAACTGGCTTCTGTTGTGATGCTTTGGCTGGATTTAATGTCTAAATGGATAACGGGATTAAAAACATCTACCCAAACATTGATTTTCGTACTTAATTTACCATTTGAGCCTGAGATCTGCGCGTAACCATCTTTTAAGATCAGTTCTTGCTTAAATGTTTTCCCTTGAAAAGGGTTTGGGGATAATTTGAGTTTTACACGACCAAGTTTAAGCAAGGTATTATTCTCGTCGAAGGTGCCGCTTTTGGATAGATAGAGGTAAACATTACCATTTTCTACCCATAGGTTAAGGCCGATATCGCCACCACCTACAGGCATGGAGGCTGAGGAATTAAGGCTTTGGGTATTCCAAACCAAGTTAGGTGGGCTTTTTTCCTGTGAAAAAGCACTTGAAGTGAGGAAGCACAAAGACAGGGAGCACACCAAGAAAAGGTTGAGTTTTTTTGACCATATAAGGCCTATAACAACATATAAGTTTCTAAATGAAGTGCTTAGTGTGCTTTGTGCCTTTGTGGTTAGTGTTTTTTGGCCTGTGGTATTGAACCACCTAAGCCAGCTGAGAACACCTGAGGCATGGTTCAAAGACTTTGACCATATAAGACATATCAGAACATTTAAGTTCCTAAATAAAATACTTTGTGTCTTCGTGGTAAAATTCATTTTATAATTATTAATTCTCCCAATCATCGGTACGGAAT
>NZ_JBFTQI010000080.1:0-11888 GCF_056398925.1 Pedobacter sp. 01T416_2 | reverse complement strand
TCTTTAAGGTATCCGCCCGGAATTTTATATTTTTTAAGGTGTTTATCCTGAAATGGCTCAAATTTTTCTGTCAAAGGATTATAAATACTGAAACCACTGCCAGATTTAATCCATAAATCTTTATCCGGCCCCTCGAATATGTTAAGAACATAATCATCGGGGATACTGGTACTATCCTTTATATTATGTTTAAATGCCTTGAATTCATGTCCATCATAGCGGTTGAGGCCGGCTTGGGTTCCAAACCACATAAACCCTTTATGATCTTTATATATGGCTTTTACCTGATTATCAGATAAGCCGTTAGCAATATCCAGATGAGAAAATTGGTATAAACTTTCTTGAGCAAAAAGAGAATTACACAGTAGGAATGTGCTTATTAAAATTAAAATCCGAAACATATATTCTACTCAATACAGAAGCATTATTACCTTCAAATAATTAATTTGAAATAAAATTTGGTTACAAAACGGCTGTTTAATATTGACATAACCAAGCTACGCTTATATTTTGATATTTTTTAATAAACAGGAAAATTGTAGGTAAGCAGAATGCATAAAGGTGCTTAAATCACTAACAATTAAATGGTCTAATATTCCCTGATCGATGCATAAACACCATAGGGTGTATTGCTTATACCATAAAAAGGACGTAAGGTATAAACATGCTTACCATCCTTCAATTGGAAAGATGTAGAATCAATTATGGATAGGTTTGTTAATAACTGCTCAGGTTTGCTCCTCAATGCGAGTTCGGTATCGGTATCGAAAGCCAACAATGTAGGACCGTAAAAAAAAGCAACTTTGTTCATGTCATCCCGCATGCGCTCGATTCTAAAGCGATAATCAAATACCAATTTAATCTGATCCTTGTTTCTCCAGACCCTATCCAGCCGCACAAAAGAATTTGGAACAGCAGTTTGGGATTGCAAGCGCCCATTCACATAAATCTTCAACTCATTTGCCCATGAGGGAACAAATAAGTTAACGGTTAGTCGGATATCCTTTTCAGTTGAAAAAGAAAACAAAACCTCCTTGTCCTTAGGAAAATTACCCGTTTGGTTAAGGGTAAGTTTTTTTTCACGCCAATTGAGCTGGGAAGGGATATATTGATTGATCCAAAGGCTTGATGAATCCCTGAAATAAATATTGGCATTAAGACCTGCAAATGCTTCTATTGCCGTTCCGTTACAACAACGAAAATCGTTTTCCTTTAAAAAAGCCTTTGTTCTTGGTGAACCAAGGGGAAGATGATAGACGCAAGTTCCATTCTGGTCATTCTGGGTAGGCAGTACCGCATTATAAAAAGCATTCATATAAGCATCGGCATACGTTGGTTTTCCTGTCCAGGTGAACAGTTCGGCGGTAAGCTTTTGGGTATTATGGGTAACGCATGATTCAGCAATCTCTTTCGTCATCGTGTTGCTCAAGTGCCCTGGCAGCCCCCAGTGCTCTGCAGAGAGCGAAGTTGGCGTAGTTACATTAGGGCGCGGACCACTACTTGATCCATTGACATAAGTATGGTCATGCTCAAGAATATTCCAAAAATTCAGTACCGCATCATGGTATGCCTGCTCACCGGTAAGCATATACCGTTGAGCAAAGCCATTAATCAAAACCAAATGGGTATTGGTATGCAGGTCGCTAAGAATGTCATGATTTTTGGAAAGCGGCTGCAGAAACCAATCTCTGTCAAATAGCTTTGCAAGCTCAAAATGCATTGGATTTTTTGTGATTTTATATAACTTGTACAATACCTCGTTCATTGCCCCAGGTTCATTTTCGGGGTTTGCCGCTACGGTATAAAGCATTCTTTCAATGGCTTGATTATCAAGCTTTGACATCCTTAATTTTACGTATCCTGCCATACCATTAACGATCTCCAGTGCCTTTTGGTTCCCAGTGCGTGTGTAAACATCTAAAAGCCCCTGCATCACTTTATGATAAGTATAATAAGGAGCCCAGACTCCAGTAAATTTTGTCTCCAGTTTCTCAAAATCAGATTCGGGAAACGCGCTGAGATATCCCCTGCCAAGGGCTTGCTGGCATTTGGCAAGCTCAATAACCATATATTCGAGCCTTTTGGAGAGAACGGGCTCATGATACCTTTCAATCAACATCGAGACAGCCGAAAGGTAGTGGCCAACAAAATGACCACGTAAGCCGATATTGGGACTTTCCCAACCCTCTAATGCCTTTGCCGTAGATGGAAGTCCGGCATTTATCCTAAAATTATGAAGCAATCGATCGGCATCCAGAGAACCGATATAAGTGGTATTTAAGGCTTCCCTTTCAAGGATCCAAGACGCATTTAATTTTACATCCTTTGCTTGGAAAGCGGTGAGCTTAGCCCTACTTTGGGCATTTGCCAGCGTAAAGTTTACCAAAAGAAAAAACAGGATGGTTAAACTTTTACCACTTAAATAGCTGTAGCCATGGGAATTATTCCTCCGCAAACTATCCTTAAACAAGTAACTTAAGGTTCTGCCAGCTATCGTTTCTCCTAATATTTGGTTCATAAAATTATCTACAGTCTATAATATTGGATAAACCTTATTTTTCTGTGGGAATAGAATTCGTTATGCGAAAAAAGTCAAAGTCGGCCGCGCCCCCTATATTTTTTGTAGCATAATTAAACAAAGCAAAACGATAACCCATGAAATGTGGAATGTCGTATTTCATCTTCAAAGGTCGCCCTATTGCTTTCCAAACTTTTCCATCAAGACTGTAAAAGAAATTGGCTTCATCTTTTCCATTAAGCTTGTAAAGATTATTAGCTTCATCGTTCTTGCCGGTAAAATCGCAATCGATTCTGAAGTAAATTTGGTCTTGATTCAATGGAATTCGCTGTACTTCGACAGGCTTATCATGATCAGTAGTGATCATTACGATCGATTTTTGACCCGCATCAATTTTAACGCCCACTGATCCATACTCTTTTTGGAAAGCTGAAAATCCGGCAAAATCGCCGTCTTTCATTTTGGAAACATTCAGGGCTACAGAAGCTGAGCTGGTTGGACCAATAGTGCGTTGTGTAAGTGTGTTTCTGGCCTGAAGAAAATCAGTGTCGATTCTTCCTGTTTTGAGGCGCAGGAATCCTTTTCTTTCAGTTACAGACCACAAGCTATTATCAGGGTTATGGTTCCATTGCCAAGCCAGCGGCAAAGCAGGCTCGCCTTTTTTACGGGTGAACTCATCAGAAGCCACAATACCTGGGATTAAACCTTTACTGGCCGGCAGGTCTAGCTGTTCGGGGACTTTACCGTTTTCTGCTAATACAGGCCAGCCATCTTCCCATTTGACAGGAACGAGATAAGGAACTCGGCCAACCGCAGCATAATCGCGGAAAAGATAAGAGAACCAACGTCCATCGGGAGTGTTGATCAGTCCGCCTTGAGCAATTCCTCTATCCTGTAAGCCAATTTTTCCTTCCCAAGGGCCGTTGATATGATCTGCCCTGTGTATAAGTACAGTTCGCATTCCACCGCGTGGTGCACAAATGTTAAATAAATAATATTTGCCTTTTACTTTAAATAATTGAGATCCTTCAGCTCCAAGCCCCACTTCTTTTCCTGTTGGTGTGCTGGCATTATCGATGAGAACCCGCTCCTTAACGCCTGGTTTAACACCTGTTAAATCCTCATTTAATTCAACAATTTTTAGTCTTTCTGCATCATAAATTAAATATACCTTGCCATCATCATCAAAAAACAAGGAATGGTCGTGATACGCTGGCTTAAAAGAAATTCGTTCCCAATTTCCTTTTTCTATATCTTTTGTTTTAAAAATATAGGTTTCACCTGTGGTGTATGCAAAAGTGGTTACATAATATATCCCTTTGTGATAGCGCAAACTACTTGCCCAGGAACCCTTGCTGTATGCGTTTTGACCGTTTGTTAAATTTAGCGCCGGCAGATCTGCCAAAGTATCATATGCATAATTGATAATTTTCCAATTAACAAGATCTGTCGATTTCATAATGGGCACACCTGGGCTCATGTGCATCGTTGTACTGCTCATGTAATAGTTATTGCCTACACGTACTATTGAAATATCTGGTACATCTGCATAAATAATGGGATTAGTGGCTTTTTGTGCGTATAAACATGGTACAATAAGGGTCACAATTAAGGCTATTATACATAACCTGTAAATCGCATTTTTTATATTTTCGTTTGGGTTTTTCATTCTTAACCGATTTTAATTGTAATTAGCATTAATAAACCTGCAATCGGAATTAACGAATGAATTTCCATTCATCAAACGAAAAGCCCTCTCCATTAAACACAAAATAGATATTCATTACTCCTTTATCTATTTTCAGGTCTATTTTCTTTGAAAGTGTAGTCCATTCCTTCTCATCACATATAAGGGAAACAAGAGGGGTACCTTTAAGATGATTTACATAAACATCAATTTTACCTTTTCCTTTCACCCTGGCTTCGAATTTGGCAGGAATCTGCTTGCTAAAATCGGCTCCCCGCACCATAATACATTGTTGATCTGCTTTTCCTTTAGCAACCATATTGCCTGGATTACCAACAGCTTCGAACTGAACTTGCCCCGAAGTGCCTGCAGTAGTTTCTGCTTGCTGAAGCACGAATGGATTTAGTGGATTAAGTTGTGATGGACCTTTAAAAGTTGCGTTGACCATGGGGATATTCACATTCTTTTCATCAACCTGTATTGGTTCGATACCCACATTACGAAAACCACCCTTGGTACCAAAATAATCCTGTAAATACATGGCATGGTAAGCAATATAATATTTCTCTTTAAACTTGAAAAGGTGAGTGTGGTTGTTTGTAAAAGGCCCCACTTTAACCTCGCCAGTATTCTTAAAGTAATTATCGCGATACTTCCAGCTCTCCGGACTTAAGGGTGTTTTACTGGTCATATAAGACATGTTGCATTTGGTTGGTTTGTCGATATTGCTATAAGGCCATTCTGTGCGTTCTTCCCAATTTGTATTATAGGTATAAACCCAGGTTCCGTTGATGAAATTAAGGTCGCTTGCCTCAAAAAAATAAGGGGCGGGTATTTTAGCAACATCGCTGACCAAACTGATCATATCTTTTCCTAACTTGACGATTCTAGCATTATCTGGCATATATTTCGTTTTAGGCGATCCGCCTCCAAAAGCAAGCCAGCCTGCACCCTGGTCATCAATCACAACTCCGGGATCGAATGGAGCATCAACATCCACACCGGGAACAGAACGGTCGACTATGTTTTTTCCCAATGGGTCTTTCCACGGGCCAACCGGAGAGGTGGAAGTAAGCATGGCTGTACCAATACCACTATTGGAGTAATACAGATAGAAGTGTGTCTTGCCGTCTGCTTCCTTTCTGGATGTAATGGAAGGCGCCCAGGAATTCTGACTCCATGGTGCCAGCTCGGCAGTATTGATGAGACCATGATAGGTCCAGTTAACCATATCATCGGAAGACATCATAACCAGCGTACGGATACGCTCGTATGAATTTTTCCCATCCTTTCCTACATGCTCATACTGTTGATGATCATTAGTGGCATACACATAAATTCTTCCATTGTATTCTACAGCTGTTGGATCGGCCGTAAACATAAAATCTAATAAAGGATTGGCATTATTGGAGGTAAGTTTTGGCGAAACATTTGCGAATTTTTCTTCCAGGTTTTCTTTAACCATTTTCGGTTTACCTGCATTCGTCTGAGCTTTTGCGAATTCTCTGCCTCCCAGAAAAGCTATAACAACGACTGTACCTAACAATACTTTTTTTCTAAACATGTTTTTTATTTTATTTAACGAATACCCGTTAAGGGTTAATTTTCAGTTGATTAATTATTCTTTAGGGAAGATCTTATTTATCGAATCTCCACCAGTTGAAATTGAACAGATCGCCTTGACTGCCTTTAAAAACAAAGTACATATCATGAACACCCTTTATCTTCTTTACTTTAATTGAAACGGTGGTCCAACTTTGCAAGCCTCCTGTGTTTTTAACTTCACAGGATCCCAATAGTTCTCCTTCGAGGCTATCCATATGTATTTCGATAAAACCACCTGATGCCGATGAAATATTTGCATGAAATATTCCTGCTCCGTTCTTAAAATCAACACTTCGGACTTTGATAAAATCGCCATTGTTGATTTCGGTTACATAAACTCCGGCGTTGTTGCTGCGTTCGGTTTCAATTCCCTGCTCCCAGGCTATAGTTTCTGCTTCTTGGCGGATGAATGGATTTAAATGTTCAACAGGTTTTACACCTTCGGTTGTTGGAGTTATCTGCGGAATGCTCCCATCCTTATTATACTGAAACTCATCTACACAAACGGAACGGGTAAAACCTCCACCACCTGGCAATGCAGCGTTATGATAGAACAAATACGATTTGCCTTTATAATCGATCACACCTGGATGATTGGTAAAAGCGCCTCCCTTGCCAATTACCTGCATAGTGGTATCCCGGTAAACCCATGGTCCGGTAGGACTTGTACTGGTTGAATATGCCAAATGTTCAGGCACACCTCCTGCGGCATAATGCATATAATACAGGTTTTTGCGTTTGTAAAACAATGGAGCTTCTTCGTATGCTGAAGGTCTTTTATCAACATCTTGATATCGTACATTAAAACCTTCTTTATTCAACGGCACTGTAACTACCTCGCCAGCGTAAGAAATCATATCCGGATTCAACTTTACGTATTTAAGATAAGGGTTCCCCCAATAGAGATATGCTTGACCATCGCCATCAATAAATACTGTGGGGTCGATATCTCCGTAACCGCTGTGAACCAGTGGTTTTCCAAGCGCATCTTTAAACGGACCTGTAGGACTATCAGAAACAGCCACCCCGATTGACATTCCCATCGTTTCATGGGTCATAGGTACGTACCAGTAAAACTTTCCATTCCTGGCAATGCATTGCCCAGCCCAGGCATCTTGCTTCGCCCAGATGAACGTTTTAACCGACAGGGGCGATCCGCGGTCTGTCCAGTTCACCATATCGGTAGATGTGAAACAGTGCCAGTTTTTCATCACAAACACAGTCGATTTATCTTCATCGTGCCCGGTGTATAGGTAAACGGTATCTTTGTATACCATCGGCGCCGGATCGGCTGTATAAATGGTTTGTATAATCGGGTTTTGAGCCTGTACGCTCACTGCAGCAAAAAGAGCTGTTACCTGTAAAACTATCTTTTTGATACTTATTGTCATTCTAAATGTCTGTGTATATATTATAATTGCAATTAATTTTAGAATTATTTAACGATATAGATCGGCAGTTGTCCTGGTRCTGCAAGAGAGGGTTTCGGCACAGGAGCATTTTTGCCATTGATCAGTAAATTATCGTAAAAAGGTGTACTGAGCTTTTTTCCGCCACCAGCAATCAGTCCTGCCATTCCTTGGGTGTACAAACTATCTGTCACTTGTAGTACCTGCTTTTCATCAACGAATGCGCTAATAACAGATCCTTCGAATTGGAGTTTCAGGTTATGCCATTGGCTATGGCTGATATTTGAAAGTTGGATTTCACCAAGCACCTTTTCTCCACCTTTGCTTTCATCGTTTTGTTTTTTGATAATTGCTTGTTGTTCAGCATCTCCGGTAAGTTCCTTTTTATCTTCTTTTCCCCTGGTTACAATTATGCTGCATTTGCCATTGTCTTCAAGCTGTAGGTAATAGCCTTTTGGAATAAATCCATACCCGGTACCAACGTGGTTAACCCTACCCATAAGCCCAGCATTATCGCCTGCATTTAAATAAACATCAGCACTTACTTCATAGTCCTTCCACTGCGCATCACCTAAAATACTGTAAGGCCGCCAATCTGGTCCCCAGGAGTTGGTTCCCTCTGGAACAACCTGGCGCAGGCACTTGCCTTTTTTATCCGGGCGTTCAGTGATTTCAAACGCATCGACAATATCAGCAGTATAACGTGGTAAATACCCCCATGCTTTAGGCGAGGAATATTGCTCAAATGTTTCATAATATGGAAAGGGGAAGGGCTTTGTATCGGGAATATTAGCAAAGCTTCCTTTTTGCTGCCCTCTAGTGGTGGAAAGAGAGTAAACTGAATTGGGCGCTAAGGTAAGTGTAAATGTGCCCTTTGTTGGTTTTATATCAGCTTGCTGTACAAAATGCTCTTTCTCGTTACTACGCCATACGCAAAGCTGTTTTAGAGACAGCCCCTCGCTGATCTGAAAACGGATTTGTTGTGGAGCTTTTGCGTTTTTTGTTTCGATAATGATGCTATAGTCCTTTTCAGGTGACTTTAAGGTTACTAAAGTTCCACCACCTTTAAGGTTAACACTACCCCCATTCAGGTATTGCCATCCAACTTTCGAGAATTGCCCATAATGTGCATAACCCCACAAAGCCTCGCGTACCTGGTAATGTCCGCTCCATGGCGACTGCGCCAGTACAGCAGCAGGATCTTCTGAATATGGCTCGATAGGGTAAACACCTGCAATATCATACCAATTCACGATCTTGGTAGCACCGCTTTGAATAAAGTTGCGGTTGAAACACTCCACAATACTGATCAGGCAATCGAAGCCTTTCTTATAAACATGATCCTCGGTGTTCCAGATAGGTTTATCAAGTTTCTGAGCCATTTCCTGAACTTGTTGGGAAGCGGTATCTCCTTCATAAAATGTGTGAGCACTGATAATATCTATGGAGTTGCGAAGCTGCTCATCTTTTAACAAGTCTTTTACGAAGTCTAGTTTGTCTTTCCACCAGAGATCAAACCCATGAAGCTTAATTTTTTCAAAGCCATTGGCATTAAGGGTAGAACGGAGTGTCTTCGCAAAATTGTAGTCAGATCCCTTTTCATTGCGGCAGCCGATGGCATCTAATTCAAGGCCATAAACTTTACGAAGTCCCTGAAGCCATTTAACGTAATAATCTGCTGCATCCTGCGACCAAAAATTTCCGTTCCCAACCCATCCGGGAGCGCTCCACGCGGTAGCATCGAGGCTAAGATCGGGATTGCGCTTTTTGGCTTCCTGTAAGATCCACCAGGTGTAGCCCCGGGCGTAATCAAGATCGTTACGCGTGTGCATATGACTCGGCATAGACCCCTGCGTTGAATTACCATCGCCGGGAATCTCAACAAGCAGTGCGCTTACGGAAGCTCCAAATTTTGGCTTATAAAGGAAGTCGAGAATCTGACTGCGTTGGGGTTCGGGATAATCCTTCAACAGTACCGATGTAGCGCCTCCCCCATTTACCACACCAATTCCATCGAAACGCTTTCCCCCCGCATTGCCCTGTAATTTCACCGTCTGGACAGCATCATGATGCATGATTTGTTGTGCATTAGATTTAAAGAAAAATAAAAGAAGAATTAGCGGTAGTAAATTAAAAATTGCTTTCATGAATCGGTGTGTGTTAAAATAAATGAGGCCATGGATGGGCGTTGCATTAGCTGGCACACGCGACATGCATGCGCCAACTCGGGATTAGTTTGTGCAATTGCTAATCTAAAAGCAGTAAATATGTACAAAATGAGCAGATTGAAAATTTAAGTTTCATGTATTTATCTTTTATAATGCATTAAATTTTTGCTCGCACAAAAGCACTGTATAGCTATTTAACCGGTGTAAATTTGTACAGCGTTACTCCATGCGCCGGAACCTTCACCGAAAGCGCCTCTTTGTCCGCATGGATTGTTGCAATATCTTTCTGACGCCAAAGATCACGCACCATTTGCTTTCCTGAAATACCAAGCTTTTTCAGCTCCCTGTAAGAGATATCTACCTTCTCCAGGCCGAAATTGCAAAAGCCTACTGCACGACTCCCGTCCTCCAATTCTTTTGCATAAATACGCAGATCTCCGATAGTCTGAACACAGGTAGCCTGTTTGCCAAGCGCATCCTGATTAACAGCAATTACTTCATCGTTTGTCAATAAATTCAGGGTAAAGGCGTCCAGCTTTTCCATATCGCAACCAATTAGGAGCGGAGTAGAGAAAAGGCTCCAAAGGCTCACATGAAGATACTGCTCGTCTGGTCTAAGCAAGCTCGGATGAAGGTTACCCCAGCCTACATGTCCTACAACCAGCATATCCGCATCGTTCCAGTTACCTGGTTTAGCCCAGGCTGCAGACTGATCCTGCGCTAATGCAATGCCTTTAACGTTAGACCAGTTGTCTGTTATATCATTTGTTGTACGCCAGCTGTTTCCACCTACCGAATCGCCCCATTTCCAAACATCCGACATTCCGTACTGACACAAGCTGAAAACAATGTCGCGGGGTTGCTGACGGATATAATCTCCCATTATTTTGTATGGTTTTACGGCCGTAGACAATTGATAACCTCCATTGTAAGATATGGAGACTACTTTGTTTGGGTCGTTATCAGGTATTCCATTTAGCACTCCTCCATAGCTGCACCAATCGTATTTCAGATAATCGAAACCCCATTTGGCATAAGTTTCGGCATCTTGCTTTTCATAGCCATAACTACCTGCACCGCCATCACAGGTCCAGGGACCAGGACTGGAATAGATGCCGATCTTCAAACCGAGACCATGCACATAGCCTGTCAGGGCTTTCATATCTCCAAACCTTTTATTAGGAACTATATTACCAGCCTCGTCCCGCAGCTTACCTTGCAGGTCGGGATCTTTCGAATCGCGGTTATTTTGCCAGTACCCGTCAATATTTACATAATCCCATCCRTAATTTATAAGTCCGCTTTTCACCATTGCTTCCGCAGCGCGCTTAACTTTATCACCAGAAACTTCTCCAGCGAAACAATTCCAACTATTCCAACCCATTGGCGGGGTAAGTGCAATTTTATCTCCACAGATAATGCGTAAACTTTTTTCGGCTATGCCTTTCGCATTCTTTGCGTTCAATTGAACAGCGTAAGTGCCGGCTTTTACAAGCTTACCGGTGATAAGACCTGTTTTTTGATCCAGGTTTAATCCCTGAGGCAAGCCGGTAACCACAAAGGTCATTGGCCGGTCTCCGGTGGCAGGTATCCTGAACTGAAACGGAGAGCCTGGGCGGACACCGAAAACGCTTGCGCTATTAATCTTCGGTTTTGCCGATGGCTTAGGGGTAAGAATGTAGGGCTCACTTGGGATAGGATAAAAAGTAGCAAAAGTTGATACGCCAACCGCCTCAAATTTTGCATCTGCCCAGTCTGCATGGTTGTTGTGTCCTATCTCTGTTACCCGCAACTCAAGTTTTTTCACACCCGAAAGTTTCACATTACATGGCCGGGCAGTATCGCCCAAATGCATTACACCGCTCGACCAAAGCTTCGCGCCATCGCCGAATACAATAAACTCTACGGCGGGATAATTGCCTTTCACCTCATCATCAATGCCAACCTGCGCGGTAAATGAATTTGCCTTGCCCCCGAGCTGAATAAAAAGAGAGCTTTCTGCATGTGTACCAAAGCCACGCYCAAAGGTTTTGCCTGCGATGGTCATGATGTTGCCATCAACCGACCTGTTTTTTTTAGGTATGCCCCAGCCCTGTGTAGTTGGGCTGAGATCCAATTGATCTAACCAAACAGTTTGTGCGGAAAGCGTACTTATATTTATTAAGTTGAAGATAATAGCGGAGACAAGCGTAAAAATGCTTTTACTTGCTGTATTCATTTTTAATTTATAATTGATAGGATGCATAAATGGTTTTTATAATCGGGTTTTGAGTCTGCACCCTCGCTACAGCAAAAAGCGCTGTTACCTGCAATACTTTCTTTCTTGATATTCATTATTGATCTAATTTGTGTGTGTATATATAATTGCAATTAGTTTTAAGTTTAAATTCATGGTTTCAGTGAGAYTACCTATATGTAGTAAGAAGTGTATCATAAATATAGATTTGTCATCCTGAGCTTGTTGAAGGACCTATTTAAATACACTTTAAGGTGTTTCGACA